>CAZQDS010000126.1:0-1567 GCA_964591655.1 uncultured Methanosarcinales archaeon | reverse complement strand
TGCTATATTCCAAGAAAAGGTCGCCATGCGCAATGATGCCTAACGAACCCACCAACAATGAAGCCGCAAATATGAACGGGTTTTTCATAACTAAAGCGACAGTTATGCCAAAAAAACTGAATCCATATACGATTCCGGAAGTGCTTATGAGATGTTTCCCGATATATTTTATCTTCCTTAACTCAACTATCGCTCCAGACAATAAACTGGTCAATGATGTCTTAAAAGAATTTGTCATGCCGATAAGGAAAAGGGATGCTCCTGAAAGCATGAACAATATGTTGATGAATTGCTGGCTGGCAAAACCATAGCCTATCCTGTCGAACAGTTCCTTGATAGTGAGTATATTATCATTCCTGTTCCTTTCAATCGATTTAGACTTAAGATTCTCTCCAAGAACCTTATCTATATCATTCTCCAGATATCCGCGCCGTATGAGATTGTTCTTGATTTCATTTATAGAATGGCTTTTCTCCAATTCCTTGTGTATTTCCTCGTGTAAGCCCATGATAAAAAAATTGACACAGGGATATTTAAATCTTTCCTAAGAAAAGTTATCATTCTATAATGGTCCTTTTTTTGTCTTGTTGTCGTCATTATTTTTCAAAACATAAAAAACAGGTTTTTGGGCTTTGGAAATTAGCAAATTTCCAAAAGATTTATATATCATGATTATTGGTTTTTATAGATGAATAAAATCACTTTTGCATTTAAAAGCATGATGAACCAGCGTGTGGGAAGATTAGAAGAGCAATGGAAATATGATGCTGGCTCGATGCTTCTATCAAGCCCTGTCGTTGAAGACTTAGATGATGATGGAAAAAAAGAGATAATATTCGGCACAAAGGATGGAAAGATAATATCCATCGATTCGACAGGAAAAGTCAAATGGACCTTTTCTGCGCAAGAACAGCATACCGAAGTAGAATTGATGTTCCTGGATGCAGAAACAGCGGACAGCATAAACAGCACGCCGTTCATCGAGGATATTAATTGGGATGGAAAGAAAGAGATAGTGTTCGGCACTGAAGCAGGAAAGTTGTATGCATTAGACAGCACCGGCAAAGTCCTTTGGACATTTACTGCACAAGGCCCGATAAGAGGCGCCGCGACCATCCAAAAGTTCAACAACAAGGAGACAGGGATAATATTCGGTTCAGCAGATAAAAACCTTTATTTCTTGAATGGAAAAGGAAAACCCTATTGGATGTTTGAGACGGATTCAGAGATAGAATCTTGCCCGGCGTTCTTCAACGCAAAACAGCCGATGATAGTCTTCGGGACAAATTCTGGGACAATATATGCTTTAGACCTCAAAGGTAAACTCATATGGAGCTTTAAGACAAAAGGCAAAATAATAGCACAACCAGCATTAGAGAGTCTGACAAAAAACTCTGACCCAGTCATACTCGTCGGATCGACAGATGGGTTCATGTACTGCATCAACATAGATGGAGAATTGATATGGAGCTACGAAACAGACGGAGCCATCTGCTCCAGGGCTGCGATTGCAGACTTGAATAATGAAGGTAAAAAAGAGATAATATTCGGATCATGTGACAATAAT
>CAZQDS010000125.1:0-1600 GCA_964591655.1 uncultured Methanosarcinales archaeon | reverse complement strand
TAATGGTCGGAATATTCAGTCTTTTCAATCCCGTAAGCGACATATTCTTCTTCTGCATCTTGATTTATTATCATCCTGTCGTATGCACAATCACTATATCCGGATGTGGTATCATCAGAATTCTTAATCACCCAATACCATCCGGCAGCCTTACTGAATGCGTTCTCAGAATATTCATCATAATAATTGCAGTCCGCATTCAAATCTCCCAAGACCATGATATTTCCAGGGTTTCTCTCATTTTCAATCAAATCTTCCAAAGAATATATCTCTTGAGTCGCATTATCCGGTTTCGTGTGGATATTGTACGCAATGATGGAATAATTGCCCAAAGATATCGTTGCACGTATAGGCGGCCTCTCCCATCTGTCTAGAGGGTCGGGGTTATAGTCAAGGACCTCCAAACCGAATTTTTCCAGATATATTATTCCATATTGCTCTTTAGAAGAGCTCCTCCCGGCCCTAGAATATAGGACACATTCATGTTCTGGAAGCCTGTTGCACAACTCGTCAAAAGCGCTTCCGTCTTTATCCCTTATCTCCTGCACGAATATAATATCATAATCACTCATCTTCTCCGCATAATAATCTACGATGGCCGTGTCATTCGCTTTCTTATCGCCGAATATCTGAAGGTTCCAATTAGCGATTGTGAAAGTCTCATTGATCAAGTATGCATCCTGAGATTTCACAAATTGATAATAAGAATAAACAAGTATTGCCAAGAGAATTATTATCGCGACACACACAATGAACATCATTATTGCAGTTTTGCGCTTCATGGCACTATGTAGTATTGTGTTATTTAAAATCTTTTAGAAAAATAACCGGAAGAAATACGAAAATTGAAGAATCAGATAAAAAAAATAAAAATATTATATTATGTCCTCTTCTGCAAGGACAACAAAGTCTCCTACTGCTATGACTGCAGAGAATGGCACAAGGATCGAACCTTCCTTTGTCTTCTCTAACTCAAGTTTCTCTATGTAAGAAGTAGGATTGACCAATACTACATGTATCAATTCTCCTGACTTTGTCTCAAATATAATATCTCCAACCTCACCGAATCTCTTTCCTGATTTCGAGATAACAGTCTTTCCAATCAATTGTCTTGAGAATTTCTTCTCTTCCATAGTCTTTGGATCAGCTTTTATTTCTGGCATTACAATCACCCTTAAACATAATACTATCACGTACTATTTTTATAGATAAAAATAAATGGTCGGTATATATAAAGTTTTCTATTCTAGAATAGTGTAATCCGAGTGGAAATTACGCCCCTTTAATGCCGCTTTTGCTTTCAATCAGCCGCTTCATCTCATTTTCATCATAACATACTTCCTTGAATGAGCATTTTGCGCATTTATTCTTGTTGTCGACATAATCGGGGGGAGTGGTTGACTGCAGAACCTTCTGTGCATTAGAAATCACCCCTGTCACCTCCTCTCGGAGCATGCTGTTCATCACGAGAACACGTTTCTCATCAGAACCCCTATATCGCAGGACGCCTTCTGAAACGTTCTTTCCTTGATCCTCAAGCATCAACAAGTACGCGCCCAACTGCACCATATGCGTGTCCCACATCCCTTTAGAAGGGAAC
>CAZQDS010000124.1:0-1647 GCA_964591655.1 uncultured Methanosarcinales archaeon | reverse complement strand
CCTATAGGGAACACCCTTATGCTTACATTCATCTTTGTTATAGGCTCAAGATATATGGAGCCGAGATTGACCTTGCTTGATGATGTTGTCAATTTGACATTCTTTTCCTTATACCCATATTTCTTCAATTGCACGTATCCATTCATGCATATAGGCATCTTGTCATTGAATGATTCAACATCAAGCATCGCATCATGCTCCGTCTTCCCCATTGGGCATGTCGCATAATTCCCGCAGCCAAAAATGACATCCACATCCTCTAATGGCTGTTTTGTCGCTGAATCATACGTCTTCAAGTATACCTCGCCGCTTATACGCATTTCAGGATTGCATATCAATTTCTCTTGTACGCGTTCCTTGTAATCATATTTTTTGCCTGTTCTCGAATCTGTTATCTTCTGGCCGATTAAGTTATCATTGAAATCCATTGAGAACAGTTCTGGACCTGCCAATAATGGCCTCTTTGTAGCATTCCACCATTCCTTCAATGGAAGATTCTGTTTTATGTTAGACTCTAGCGCAAACATGAATGTATAGTATTGTCCTGGCTTATACTCATCTTTTATCTCTACAATGACAGGATAGCTTATATCATAGAAGAATTGGTATGAATTAGACTTTTCTGGTGGAGCTATCGAATAGCTTCCTGATTCGCCATAATCCTCAAACGGCCCTAATAATTCATCTTTTGATGGTTGTATATCTATGGCCAGATCCTGTCCAGTATATATGAATGATATCTCTGTCTTGCTTAAATCCCTGTCTGGGAACAGGTCTAATACTATTAAATCAATGAAGTTCTTTTCCAATAATGTCAGGTTGTCATTCGTTATCTGCTTATAATTCTTTGCGCCGGCAACCTGCATCAAAGGCACATATGACATGAGCAACTGCCGCATATTGCTTTCAACTGAGGATTTTGCCCAGAAAACTATGCTATACTCGCTCGTATATGCGTACAATGGGGGCAATAGTTCTGAATCAAGCCCAGAATAAGACAACAGCAAATAACTGTTCAATCCTTCTAGGAATTGGCTCTCATATTCTTGTGTCGTTATATTCATAGCTAACTCGTAATATTTCAATAATGGTATATCTACAGTGGCCACATATCTATCCATGCTTGCCTTGCTGCCTTGATATGTCATATTTATCGGATATATCGATTCTATGAATATGTCTTCATCCCTTATTGTTGTCTTAACATACATTGACTCTCCCAAGACAATATCATACCCTTGCTGCTTGAACTTATCCATGTCTTCAAGGCAAAAGTCTATGTTCTCGCTTACATAAACACTCACCTGTCTCTCTATCTCATCAAGATAAGGTGCCTGGCTCATCATCATGCAATTATCACATCCAGCATAATCATAACTATAGAACCAGTAAGCAATTGCCTTCTCTTCATCTTGTGAAAGATATGCGAGATCGCTTTCTGTCTGGTCTTCTGGATCAACATAGAATACCCTTCCTGACAAGTATGCATCATTAGGATCAATATATCCTCCATGCTTACCCAACCGTACTACTGCATCTCTTGCAACGCTCTCCATGCAATCCTCAACAAACAGCTGCACCGGCTCAAATTGCTTTGAAACAGTTGTCCTGTCAGGAGTGATTATTGTCCCTTTCTGTTGAGAATAT
>CAZQDS010000123.1:0-1835 GCA_964591655.1 uncultured Methanosarcinales archaeon | reverse complement strand
TGAATTGACTGATGAGATCGCAGAAAAAATAGGATATGCACTCATAAAATTCACAAAGGCAAAAAATATCGTTGTCGGGTATGATTCTAGGACGAGCAATTTAAGAGTTTTCTCTGCATTCGCGCGTGGAGTGATAAATTCTGGAGCGAACATAACACATATAGGCATAGTTACTAAGCCATTGCTCAACTGGATTTCTATTAAACATAAATATGATTTAGGAGTGATAATTACTGCATCACATAATCCAAAAGAATACAATGGATTCAATTTCATGCATGGCAAACATACTTTACATTATGGTAATGGACTTGATAAGGTTGAAGCAATGATGAATGATAAGTTCAAGATTTCTAAAAAGAAAGGAAAAATAATAAGCAAGGATTATATAGACGAATATGTAAAATTCTTATCTTCTAAATTAGTGAAAAAGGGATTGAATAAAATAAAGATTGTCGGTGATGCATCGAATGGTGCAGCTGGAGAAGAATTAAAGAAATTAATGGAACGAAACAATATCGATTGTGAATTATTGTTCACTGAACCAGACGGGAATTTTCCATGTCATGACCCTAATCCATTGAATGATGGCGCATTGGCTGTTTTGAGAAGAAAAGTTGTCGAAAATAAAGCAGATTTCGGATTCATAGTCGATCCTGATGCAGATAGAGCACGATTTGTCGATGAAAAAGGAAACATAGTAGATAATTCGCATATGCAGGCCTTAGTCATTGCATACTTGCTCAAGAAACATAAAGGTGCGTCTATTGTGAGTGAATTAACCGCACTTAGGATTATATCAGACAGTATAAGAAAAAATAAAGGAAAGAACATTATATCAAGAGTGGGTCATCCATACATCATTGATTTAATGATGCAACATAAAGCAGTATATGGATGCGAGATGTCTGGACATAATTTCTTTAAAGAATTGTATAATCTTGATTCAGGAGTATTGATGATGATACACGTGCTGAATATGTATATGTCACAGAAAAAGAAAATATCAACGTTGATAAAGCCGTTGGACAAGTATGTTTATCTTGGAGAATTGACGTATAAATTGAAGTATGATTCTGACAAGGTGGTGTTGATAGATAAAGTGAGAAATTTTTTCTCTAAAAAGAAAAAAAATTATTCAATAAAGAAAATTCTTGAGATTGACGGCGTTTCTGTAATTGCTAAAGATTTTTGGTTCAATTTACGCCCTTCAAATACAGAGCCGATATTGCGTTTTAGACTAGAAGGCAAGAACCAGAAGAAACTCGAGAAGATAAGAAAAGAAGTAGAGAAGATGATAGTCAAATGATCATTCTTTCCACACTAATTCATCGTCTTTTCTAGTCAGTTTGGCCAATTTCTTATGCACCATCATGTGATGGTTAGGGCATAACAATATATAGTCATGTAGATTCTTCTTATTATATGCGTGAAGGATCTTTGAATTGGATTCTTTCCTGTTATCCAGGCAATGTATCTCCAATAAATGCGGAAAATCGCATATTATGCATGACTCGCCAAGGATCTGTTTCAGCTTATTGTCTATCGTTTTCGTGTATGTTGTCGATTTTTTCGAGTAATAAGTCAATTGGCATTTCTTCGAGCAGAACTTCATAGTCTTCTTCGTCCTTATGAATGAATTGCCGCAATTCAGGCATTTCCTTCTAGCCAAATCTTTATTTGCGAACATGTCTACAGCATTCTGCCAAGAGCCAAACCTGTCAACATATGCTTTAACAGAAGGGAATCCTTTTGCCTTATCCAAATCTTCTTCTCGAGGGACTTTCTTTATCTTGTCCATCAACTTCTTGAAATAGAATTCCAGTTGTTCCCTA
>CAZQDS010000122.1:0-1854 GCA_964591655.1 uncultured Methanosarcinales archaeon | reverse complement strand
AACATGAATATTTCTGATAATTTCTTCACGATCTCTTGCTCGTTATTCAATTTCATTTCTGCAAGCGCCTTAATCTGCATGCTTGGGATTATAGTACAATTGTAGAGTTCCGCTCTATCAGAAATAGAGTCTTTTATATCATTACCTTTGAGTATGTTTGGAGAGGTAGTTGCCAGATATGATTTTATATTGAGAGCACCTAATTGTCTTTTTACAGCTTCAACCTTATAGAGTGTTTCATTTCCAGAAATATCATGTTTTTGATCACCAGTCTTGCACTCAATAACGCGCAGCGATTGGTTATACATAAATGCAATATCCCAGTCGTTCTTCACCTCTTTTCTTGACTCCTTAAAATCCAATTTTTTTCTTGGATGAATGCCCAACCGAACGTCAGTAATTCCCAAACCAGGCGAATAATCGGTAAGAATTCCCCAAATAAATTCCTCCAGCCAGCCTCCAGTTAAGAACTGAACGGCATGACGATTTAGAAGTCCATTAAGGTGTCCCCCATTATCATTAAGGCCAAATGAACTTGAAATCATATCTCTGGTAACTTTATCTTGAATTCCCAGATCAATTAGAGTAACGCCCTTTTCTCTAGCCTTCGATCTGGCTTTTTCCATGTCATCTCCATAAACTTCCTTGATCCTATTATCTAAATCTTTCATTAACTTATGCGCAATTTCAATATTTGCAGAGAGGAGGACTTGCTGTGTCGCATGATTATTATAGTATTAATTATTTAAGCTATAATTCATTATTTAACTTAACATTATCAATTATAAGCGAGCAAGTATATTATACAAAATGAATGATCTTTTAACCTCTGAAACCATTCCTTCGATTGAAGATGCCCTAACAGTCTCACCAAAGATACGTTTGATCGACGAGAAGAGCCCTTCGACTGCCCACCGTCTCCCATACTGATGCGTTTGTCTCCAGCCGTTGTACTCCATTTTTTTGTATTCCAGAACCGCGGTTGATCTGGCGGATTCCCCTTTGCCTATGATCGCATTCTCCCTTATCTTAATTCCAGGACAATCTACACCTTTCGATTTCATAAATTCAAATGCGTCCTTTGTGTCATATGCACCATCCGCCAAAGCATCCTCAAAATTGATGTCTTTCAACAAAGGGCGTAATACCTCACTATCGGAGGTATTTTCTTCTGTAACTTCAATAGATAGCAATCTCTTTGATTCAACATCAACTGCCACATGGACCTTAAGCCATCCTCTTCGCTGTTTTCCATGTTTCTCGCGCATCCAGTCCCCTCT
This sequence comes from uncultured Methanosarcinales archaeon, assembly GCA_964591655.1. GTDB lineage: Archaea > Nanobdellota > Nanobdellia > Woesearchaeales > UBA9642 > UBA9642. The sequence goes on along the minus strand of CAZQDS010000122.1, from coordinate 574 downwards.
ATTTGTTACCTTTATCCCAGTCGAATCAACCGCAACAACAGCATCGTTTTCAGGGATATCTACTCCTAGTTCTTGCTTAGAGATACGCTTATGGAGTGTGGTATAATCAGCGGCTACCAATCCTGGTTCGTAGGCGGAAATCTTTCCCAGAAATCCTTCAAGTTGACGATATGGCATCTTAAGAAACGAATAAATTATAGAGGAGAATGTTATGAATGTTTTTGGGTATTTATAGGGTGCACCCCTTTTCCGCTTATTCATTTCTCTTAACTCGCTTCTCCAATTCTTTACGCAGCTCAAATCAAGATAGAATTCGCCCCTTCGAACAAGTTTAGCATTATATTCTGGCCAATCTCTATTGTCGATATAAGTCATGACTGTAACTTTATATTTTTACTATATAAATTTATGCGACACAGCAGGAGGACTGACAAATCAAGCAATTTTTTGGCACGTTCTTCACCTTCCATGATGGCATCATCTTTCTTGAGATAGTCAAAGCCGTATCCTGCAAGAAATTCTTTAACTTTCAATTCATACTTCAATTCCATAAGCGAGCCGTCAGAAAAGTCAA
>CAZQDS010000121.1:0-1917 GCA_964591655.1 uncultured Methanosarcinales archaeon | reverse complement strand
ATCGCAGTAAAGACGGATCCTGGGATGTCGTCGTACCTTGCAGCGGCGGGAAAGATAGTGCCGTAGTTGCGCATGTTCTCAAGACTAAATATGGTATGCATCCTCTTACAGTCACTTGGGCGCCCCATAAATATAGTGACATAGGGTGGAAGAATTTTCAGAGGTTCATACACGGCGGGTTTGACAATATCATGGGCACTCCTAATGGGGTAGTCCATCGTAAATTGACGCGTCTCGCATTTGAGATACTTGGCGATCCTTTCCAGCCATTCATATACGGGCAGAAAGCATTTCCTATAAGAATAGCGACTAAGTTCAATATCCCATTAATAATGTATGGAGAAAACGGGGAAGTAGAATATGGTGGGGATTCTAAGAATGAGGAAAGCCCATCCCATAATGTCGATGATGATATGACAAAACATTATTTCAGCGGCCTAGATGTCGGCTACTGGAAACAATATGGGTTCACAGATGAAGAATTATACTATTATACTCTTCCTGATAGAAAGGAAATGGAAAAAATAGGGATTCAGTGCCATTTTATGGGTTATTACATGAGGTGGGTTCCCCAAGAGAATTATTATTATGCTTCTGAAAACACGAATTTTGTAGCAAATCCAGAAGGCAGGTCAGAAGGTACATATTCTAAATACGCCAGCCTCGATGACGAGATAGACGGGTTTCATTATTATCTTTCATACATAAAATTCGGCATAGGACGAGCAACATCGGATGCTGCACACGAGATAAGGGATGGGCACATAACGCGCGAGGAAGGTGTTGCACTTGTTAAGAAATTTGATGGTGAATTCCCAAAGAAGCATTATAAGACATTTCTGAGATATACGGGATTGTCTGACAAGAGAGTTCAGGAATGCATCGACAGCTGGAGATCTTCTCATCTATGGGAAAAGAAGGATGGAAAATGGAGACTACGGAAACAGGTGGAATAAGAATGAACAATTCGAATTCATGCGAGGTTAAATGCCATGCTTTGTAAGAGAGTGATTGCAAGACTTGATGTCAAGGGACCTAATCTTGTTAAAGGTGTGCATCTTGAAGGACTGCGAATAATCGGCAATCCTTTCGACTTTGCTAGGCGTTATGAGCTGCAAGGCGCTGATGAATTGTTTTATATAGATACGGTTGCAAGTCTGTATGGAAGAGATAATCTTGTCGAAATAGTCCAGAAAACAACAAAAGACATTTTCATCCCAATAACCGTAGGCGGCGGTATACGGACCCTCGAAGACATAAATATCCTTCTTCAATCCGGCGCAGATAAAGTGGCAATAAATACTGCCGCCATAAAAAATCCTTCGCTGATTAAGAGTGCATCCAAAAAATTCGGAAGCCAATGCATTGTTGTTTCAATTGAAGCGAAACATAAAGCGGATCATTGGGAAGTGTATATAGAAAATGGAAGGGAGCCTACTGGAATCGATGTCATGAAATGGATAAGAAAAGCTATAAGGTTAGGCGCCGGGGAGATACTCCTCACTTCCATAGACATGGATGGGACAGGGAGAGGTTTTGATGAGGAATTGGTGCGTGAGGCATCTAAAGTATGTACTGTGCCATTGATTATATCGGGAGGTGCAGGCAAAATATCAGATATTGAGGCCTTGTTTCTCCAAGGGGTAGATGCGGCAGCCATAGGCACTGTTTTGCATAAGAATATCCTTAAAATTGATTTTATAAAGAAAAATATTTCCAAGAAGATCCTTGTCAGGAAATGAAAAATTATTATGGATTGTGATGACTATAAAAATCTTCTAACATTCATATGGATATGTCAAAAACGCTCAAAATCAATGTATTTGTATTTAATAACATTTATAAAATGTTCTTCAGTACTTAGCTTATGGTAAAGACGGCTTTTAGTCCTAAATTTGGGAAATTGCTTGTGATAAT
>CAZQDS010000120.1:0-1981 GCA_964591655.1 uncultured Methanosarcinales archaeon | reverse complement strand
TTAGATATACTTCTTTCAACGACTCATTATAATACAAACCGACATACCTCTTTTATAGTATTTATTCGAGGACATTATTTATAAATATTTTGTTTAAAAAAAGAGAATTTTATCTCACATGTATGGATGATGGATAAATGAGAAAAAGATGGACAAATAAGAAATGGACAAATAAGTAATAGGATAAATGAGAAAATTAATAAATTTCTTTCCAAAAGATAAGAATATGATCGAGTATTTATATCTGACTGCCGGTTTGATACTCCTTATTCAGGGTTCTGATTGGTTGCTCGAAGGCGCCGCATCATTGGCAAAGAAACTGAACATACATAAGTTCATCATAGGGTTGACGATTGTTGCCTTCGGCACTTCTCTTCCAGAGCTGTTCGTTTCGATAGTCGGTGCGAACTCCGGCAATGAATCTATCATCTTGGGGACTCTATTCGGGAGCAATATCGCAAATATACTGTTGATCTTAGGCATCACTGCTCTAATAATGCCATTTCCATTGCATCATAACACCATATGGAAAGAAATCCCATACAGTTTCCTGACATTTGTCGTGGTGCTGCTTCTATCGCACAAGGCAATATTCGGTATGCATAATATGCTCACATCGATAGACGGCATTATTCTTCTCCTGATGTTTGTGCTATTCGTTTATTATGCTGCAGACCTTATAAGGGAAAGGCATGAAGAGAAAGTGGAAACTAAAGAAGAGATAGAATTGGCAGAACCCAAATTCAAGAGTTCTTACATGATGCTTGGAGCAATCGGATTGGGTATTATAGCGATGTATTCAGGCGGGATGATGACTGTAGACAACGCGATAATAGTCGCTGCAGATCTCGGGATATCACACTATTTTATTTCTGCAACAGTTCTTGCGATAGGCACCTCTCTCCCAGAGCTGTTCCTTTCCATAAGGGCAGCATTAAAGAAAGAACTCGATCTTGCAGTAGGGAACATCATCGGATCAAACATATTCAATACGGTGTTCATATTAGGGGTTGCCGCGATAATTAGGCCCATACAAACACCGGATATAATGATGAGCGACAGTTTACTGATGATGGGTGCAACTTTGATGTTGTTCATCTCCATGTTCGTCGGAAAGAAGAACATGCTTAAGAGGTGGCAAGGGTCTATCTTCTTGATTTGCTACGTTGCATATATCGCATACATTATCGTAAGATGATTTATGATTTTTATAATATAAAGCATAGCGATTAGTACATGATGGCAGATTATTTGATAACATTTAAATAATAAACATCCATAAATTGAGGAATGGCAGAGATCGATACAAGCAATATGTCTCAAGAGGAAATTGCGGAATTGCAGAAGCAGAACTGTATTTTTTGTAAGATTGCAGAGAAGCAAATACCTGCAAAGATACTGCATGAAGACGATAAGGTAATGTGCATATTGGACATCAATCCTGCTTCTGAAGGACATATTCTAGTCTACCCCAAGGATCACTACATGATTCTCCCGCACATCCCTGACGACCTTCTTACACATCTTTTTAAGGTCACAAGGCTGATGTCTAATACGTTGCTTAAGGCATTGCAATCAGGAGGGACTTCAGTATTCATAGCTAACGGGATGGCCGCCGGCCAAAAAGCACCCCATGTCCTCATACATGTCTTTCCTAGAAAGATGAATGACGGTTTATTGAAGCTTCCACGGTATGATATGAATGACGAGCAGAAGAAAAAGCTGAAAACGACCCTTAAGCCGTATCTTAATCAGGCGTTCGGGCCTTCTAAGACCATAAAGGAAGAAGAGATAGAAAAAAAAATACAAAAGCATGATAAGGAAGAGAAAAAAGAAAAGCAAAATGAAGATATACATCCTGCCAAAACCGAAGATGGCACTAAAGTACACAAGACAAGAAACACGCGTGATAAAAATGACGAAGAAAACAGGGATGCACAACAAGACAATAAGAAAAATGTGAAAAAAATAGATTTAGATG
>CAZQDS010000119.1:0-2013 GCA_964591655.1 uncultured Methanosarcinales archaeon | reverse complement strand
GGATTTAATTATACCACTTGCTGATGCATCGATTGGTGGAATATGATTGATAAATTGAGAATAGGGAAAAAAGTGATTTGTAACAACATAGTCTATTGCAATAATATATTCAGCAAAGGGTTCGGCTTGATGTTCAGGACAGAAAAATCAGTAGATGATACGGCGTGGATATTCCCTTTCAGAAACCCCCGAAAAATATCTCTGACCATGCTGTTTGTTTTTTTTCCTATCGATGCGATTTTTTTAGATGGCGATAAGCGGATCCTGGAAATGACGTCTCTTAAGCCATGGTCTTTTTATAATCCTAGAAAAGAAGCAAACTATTGTTTAGAACTCAAATATGGGAGCATAATCAAAAAAAGATTGAAAATCGGCGATAAGTTAGATTTTTAGTGATATTTTGATAAACTATATAAATAAATATACGTAAAATATTGAAAAGGGGTGAATCTGTAAAAAGAGATGAGATGGATTATTTAGAAACAGGTGTTGATAGACTTCTAAAACTTGTGAAAGAGAAGAAAAAGATATCCGCTCATGATGCCATTATATCCTTGAAGGTCTCTGCCGAGTTGATGCGTGAATGGGTAGATTTCCTGGAAGAAGAGGGGATGATTGTTGTCGAGTATAAATTATCTGCACAATACTTGATAGATGCAGAGGTGCCTGCCAGTGCAAAAAAAGCAAAAGATTTGGGCAGAGAATCTGCAGAGCAGAAAAAGGGCAAAGAGCTGCTTGAGCAGCATCACTTCACAAAAGCAGAACTTAAGAAGAATCCTGATGTTAAGATCATAGATGAATATGGCTATAGCTTCAAGAACATGAAGATTGATGTAGTCATCATGAAGAAGAAGGGGGAATTCGTCGAGCTTTATGACCTTTTCGTATCCAGCATAAGCCCTACGACTGAATTCATACTTGAGAAGATCAGGCAGGAATTGATAACTAAGATAAGCATAGGATTTGCTGATATAACTGATAAAAGGAAAGCAAGGTTTATAGAGGATAAATTTGAGGATGCAATAAAGATAATGGTCGATAAGTATTTCAACGACCTTGACACTCCTACAAAGGATTTCTTGTATTCATATTTAGTTAGTAAGGCATTAGGCCTGGGAAATATCGACCTTCTGATGGCGGACTCTAATCTTGAGGAGATAGTGATTAATCAAAGCCAGGAGCCCGTATGGATTTATCATAGGAAGCATGGTTGGTTGAAGACTAATGTAGTTTTGAAAGATGAAGAGCAGATCAAGCACTATGCATCGATGATCGGAAGAAAGATTGGAAGGCAGATCAATGTGCTTGAGCCATTGCTTGATGCACATCTGAATGAGGGAGATAGGGTGAATGCCACCCTTTCGCCTGTCTCTGCAAGAGGCAACACGATAACTATAAGGAAATTTGCTAAGGATCCTTGGACAATAACGAAGATGCTTAAGTCAAAGACTATAAGTTTTGATGCTGCCGCATTGATGTGGACAGCGATACAGTATGAGCTTTCAGCGATAATCGCTGGAGGGACTGCTTCTGGAAAGACCTCTACGTTGAATTGTCTGGCGAATTTTTTCCCTCCTAATCAGAGGATAATAAGCATCGAGGATACTAGAGAGCTTCAGCTCCCTAAGTTCTTGCATTGGGTGCCTATGAACACGAGACTCCCGAATTCAGAGGGCAAAGGAGCCATATCTATGGAAGATTTATTGATAAACAGCCTGAGGATGAGGCCTGATAGGATACTTGTCGGAGAAGTAAGGCGACAGAAGGAAGTCGAGACATTATTCGAAGCTATACATACGGGGCATTCATGTTACGCGACATTCCATGCAAATACTGCGGAGGAGACAGTTGAGAGGCTCACGAATCCGCCCATCAATGTTCCTAAACTGATGTTGCCCGCAATATCTTTGATATTGATACAGTTCAGGAACAGGAGGACAGATGTGAGGAGGACTTTCCAATTGGCTGAGATAATGCCTGACAGCAAGGCGCGCGTGTTGATGCAATATGATC
>CAZQDS010000118.1:0-2212 GCA_964591655.1 uncultured Methanosarcinales archaeon | reverse complement strand
TATTGTTCCCTGTCATGCGTATGCTTTTTTGCAAGCTCTTTTTTTAATTCTGCAAGTGATATCTCAAAGCCTTTCTCTTTTTTCTTATCCCGTCTCATTTTATCAGTTATGTCTAATTCATTCCAATTTTCTGCAATAGAAATAACTGCTTTTGTCTTATGGCTGCTGAAACCGTATTTTTTAAGTATGTCTCCAACAATCTTTTTGTTCGCAAGCACTTTTTCTGCAGTATTTAGGCCTGCATTCAAAAAATCGTAAAACTGCTCCTTGTGTTTCTTGAAAACCTCTCTATGAGACAGCACAGAATAAAGCAAAACTGTAAAATGGGGATTTTCTGTATGATTTACCGTTACACATTTCGAATAATCCTCTGCAATCATTAATGTCCTGCCTAATGCAAAATCATGTCTTTGTGGTTCCCATGTAGCGATATCAGGATTTTCAATCAATTCTGATCCTTCGACTAATTCAGCTAGATACATACACGAGAGTAATTGTAATCATTTTATAAAAGTAACGCCACGCATGGGTGTTTAAACTAAACTTTATAAAACAATAAGCATATCTAGAATCATGAATTTCCAGGACTTGCACAGGATTGAGGATTATAAGTTCTATCTAGATAGGGCATTCAAGGAGTCGAAGAAGAAGGGGCATGCACAGTATTTGCGAAGCAATGGAGATAAGACATCGAGGATAAGGACTGCAGAATATGAGAAGATAAGGACTTTCGGGAATGAGATAAAGACGAGATTTGATGCTATAACAAAGAATTTCCCAAGCATAGACTCAATACCAGAATTCTATCAGGAATTGGTAAGGAATACACTGGATTATGACAGGTTGAAGAAGAGCCTTGGGGCAATAGCGTGGGCATCGCAACAAATCATGCTATTGACAGAGGAATTCCAGAGAAAGATGAAGCATTCAAAGACAGAGAATGACATAAAGAAGATAATGAATGCATATTATGGGAGGGCGAGTTCAATCGTCAAACAGGTAAAAGACAATCTTTCATATATAGAAGAATCAAGGAAGAAGATGAAAGAATTCCCAACGATAAAGACAGACCTCTTCACTGTCGCGATAACAGGATTCCCAAATATCGGCAAATCGACACTGCTCTCAAAAATAACTCCTGCAAAACCAGAGATAAAAGATTACGCATTCACGACAAAAGGACTCAATCTAGGATACTCAAAATATGGCATACATAAAGTGCAGTTCATAGACACTCCAGGAGTGTTGGCTCGCGAGAGACGGAATGCGATAGAGGAACAAGCATATCTGGTGTTGAAATATGTCGCAAACATCATTGTCTACGTTATTGACCTTACAGAACCATACCCATTGAAAATACAGGAGAAACTGCTCAAGGAATTGAAAGAGCATGACAAGCCGATAATAGTGTATTTATCGAAATCGGACATCATAAACAAAGATATTATCGCAAAAGCGAAAAAGAAATACAAGGCATGCATAACACTAGAAGAATTGAACAAAAAGATAGATAAAGAAATTAAAGCTTCTCAGTAAGAATCTGACATCTGCAAGGCAACTTATTTTTGCATCTTGTCAATGCATCCTTAGCATACTGCAAATTCTTCTTGTCGACTTCAACAATGAATATCGGATCATCCTTGTCGACCTGCGCAGCCAAACCCACAATCTTACCGTAAGAACCGGCCATACCAGTGCTCATACGATCTGCACCTGCACCAGATGCTAAGACATTCTCTCTCAACATGTGATGAGGATACTTCCTCAACTGCATATGATATTCTGACTTGCCGATCTTTGTCTCTAAAAGCTTGTTCCCTGACTGTCTTGCAGACTCTAAAGCATTATGCCTAATCTGAAGGGCGCGCTTCGCGATTAATATCAATCTGAACCCGAACTTTTTCTTCACGTCACCCATCTCGTAACGGACCACTTTACTATGCGGACTGGCCCTGATGAAAGATTTAGCCCTATACTTAGATTTCCTTGTGTAAGGTCTCTTAATCTGAGACGTCCTTGAATATGCACTTCCTCTCCTTAATTTTGCCATAGTTACACCTTAATAATTTACTAGTCAGAGAAAAAACGATTTATTTATAAATATTGCCCTTTTTCTATTCCATATAAAACTCGCACAACAGCCCCGTAGTGTAGCGGCCAATCATACAGGCCTTTGGAGCCTGGGACCCCAGTTCGAATCTGGGCGGGGCTA
>CAZQDS010000117.1:0-2233 GCA_964591655.1 uncultured Methanosarcinales archaeon | reverse complement strand
ATAGCCTTATAGGAGGATTCGGCAGTGCCGTATCTGAATGGATCATAGATGATGCTGCTGATAAGGGTGAAGCTTCCGGAAAACTCTTGAGATTCGGAACTAGAGATGAATTCATGAAAAGGGCCGGCAATCAGGAATATGCAAGAGAATATTACGGGCTCGATAAGGAAACAATCCTGAATGCAATAATAAAAAAAATGAATTCATGATATGTTTTATTAAAAATACAATAAAGTTAATAGTTGTGGTGGGGGAAGAAAGTTGGGGGAAAGAATTATCACGGGAATTGATCTTGATAACACGATAATTAATTATGATGGAATGTTTTATGATATCGCCATAGAGCGGGGACTGATCCCTGGAGACACGGATGATATTGGAAGGAGCAAGAACTCAGTGAGGGATTTTCTTAAGTCAAGTGGAAAAGAGGATGACTTCACAGAGTTGCAGGGTGTCGTGTATGGTCCGCGGATTTTTGATGCGAAACCTTTTCCAGGAATAATAGGGTTTCTTGAATATTGCAAGGATAATGATGTTGAAGTGTTCATAATCAGCCATAAGACGAGATATCCATTCATTGGGGAGAAGTATGACCTGCACAATTATGCGATAGGCTGGCTCAGGAAGAACATATATGAGATAAGGGGGCGGTTGACAGGAATATCTGACAGGAACGTTTATCTTGAGTCTACGATGCAGGAAAAAATCAAGAGAATAATAGACACTGGATGCGATTATTTCATCGATGACTTGCCAGAATTCCTATCCAATAATGAGTTCCCAGAGCGTGTAAAGAGGATGCTTTTCGACCCTGATAATATTCATCCTGGGATGCCGGGAATGATTAAGGTATCATCATGGGAATCAGTGAAAGATTTTTTTGAAAAAAATAAGCATGGTGATCCAGAAGATTTATGCACTTTAGACAATTCTACTACGGGATTCGGCGAGACAGTGGAAAATGCCTTGAGGAAGGGAGGGTTTGCAGACATCAATTCACATGTTTCCATGAGGAAACTCGCGGGTGGCAAGAACAATCAGGTCTTCAAGCTTACAATATCTTCGGACGATAATTCTATCAGGACAGGCTCTATGAATTACAAAACTTTGCTCCTCAAAAAATATTTCAGGCATCCGAATGACAAAAGGGACCGGCTTGATGCTGAATATCGGTTCATCAAATATCTCTCTATGCATGACGTGAATAATGTTCCTAAGCCGCATCTTGAAGACAAGGAGAATGGGTTTGCGGTATATGATTTTATAGATGGGAAAAAAGTTTCTCAACAGGATATCCATGAGAAAATGATAAGAGCCGCCGCAGATTTCATAATACGGATAAATAATGACAAAGACTCTCTGGAAGCTAAGAAATTGCCTGTCGCTTCAGAAGCATGCTTCAGCATAAAAGATCATTTGGCGACTGTCGAGAGAAGATTGCAGAGATTGAAAAATATAATCCCATCAAATGAAGTGAACAAGGAAGCAATATTATTTGTTGAAGATATCCTTACTCCAGAGTATGAATCGGTGTCCAAGAAAATAAAGGCATTCCTAGATAAATTAGGGCTTGATGGAGAGGAGAGCATTCCTGAAGACGTGAGGATATTGTCGCCTTCAGATTTTGGGTTCCATAATATAATTATCGGATCTGGCGGGATGTTTTTTATAGACTTCGAATATGCGGGATGGGACGATCCTGCAAAACTTATATGCGATTTCTTCTCCTCACCACAAATTCCTGTACCGATGAAATATTTTGAATCATTTTCAGAGAATGTTCTGAGAGGGATATATAAAGATGATGAGAATGTAAGAAGGACGGTGCTGGAGAGGACAAAACTTCTCTTGCCGCTCATTAGGATAAAATGGTGTTGCATAATGCTCAATGAGTTCATGCCTGTCGATAAGGATAGGAGAGCATTCGCACTCAGCAAGGAGATCGATGACGAGTCAGAAAAAAGAAAACAATTAAAAAAGGTCAGGGATTATCTCCATTCTGTATTAGCCAGTTAGAAGATATGAGGATTGAGATGGGAAAATTGCTTAACATAATAACTTCCGTACACAAGAGCACCAGCAGGAGCTATATAGACAGGATGAACGATGACAAGGTTCATTGCATGAAGATTGCGAAGATGTACGGTCATGAATACTGGGATGGCAACAGGAGATATGGGTATGGCGGCTTCAAGTACATGCCAGGAAGGATGGAGCCTGCAGCCAAGAAGAT
>CAZQDS010000116.1:0-2257 GCA_964591655.1 uncultured Methanosarcinales archaeon | reverse complement strand
CCTGCTCTAGCGCCAAGTTTAGGCCGGGAAGAATATCCCATGCGTTGACACCCTTGACGTTCTCAAAAACCTTATAAGAGCCACGCAATACATTGAACATGTTATACATAGAACACCCTATCACACGATACTCAAAACCTTCTTCAAGTTTCTCTAAATCTTGTTTACTTAAAGAAGATGAAATACCGTGGATGCGGGACTTGAAACGTTGTATACTCTCGCCCGTAATCAATGACTCACTTAATTCAGGCAATAAAATCATCGATTCCCGATGAACACCAGCATCAAAAATACTGACACCAATTCCCCATTCTTTCAGACCTGAAGCAAAGTTTTCAGTACCATCAAGAGGATCTATAACCAAGTAGGTTGCTTGATCTTCTCTCGTATCTGTTGTATTTATAAGTTCCTCAGAGATAATTCTATATTCTGGATACTTATTACTGATAAACTCAATAACACATTCTTGAATATAGATATCAGCTGCTGTGTAATAACTTCCATCAGCTTTCTCATACACATCCCCCCTGCGGGAAAGTATTTCATTAAGGCGTGGCAGCAAAAGATCACGAAGAGAATGACAAACGGACATAGATTATTATTTCTCTTAATTAATAGCTAGCTTAGAAGAACTATGAAACTACTGGTTGATTCAATAATTTAGTAATGATAAGCATCGCACGTTCAGCGGCGCCAGCATTTTGGGTAATTAAACGACGAGCAGCCTGAATACATTTGTTCCGAAACGGCAGATCCTCAAGTAAGCGTTGTGTTACCTGTACTAAGTGAATTTGATCTTCAACGCAAATAACTCCTTGTTCAGTTACCATATAATGATACAGAGGATAAGCGGAATAATCTTGCCGCCAACCTTTTCCAACAATAGTAGGACAATCATAAGCAAGTGGCTCTAAAATACCATGATTTCGCCCAATAAAACTGATACTAGCAATCGAATAATAATGACTCAGCTCACCAAACACATCTACTATAAGAATATCTCTTAATTCTTCGGCGCTATGCAGATTACTTCGGAGGACAAAGCTAATATTTGCGGCCAATAATAGATTAACTAAAGCATTAATCACCTTAGGCTCATTCACATAGCGGGGTGCAATAATCATTTTTAAATGGGGAAACAGCAATTTCAACTCTTGCCAGGCGCCTATTAAAAATCTCAATTCCTCTATGTTATTAACAGAACCCGCAACAAAAAGCGGTCCTTCCGATACACGATAATAGTTCAGAATTTTTTTTAAATCATCACTTTGGGGCGCACCAGCGACACTAAGACTATCGAAGCGCAAATCGCCCACTACCTGCATTCTATTACTAGGTGCGCCCTTGCTAACTAGTAGTTTTTGGAACTCTGGAAAAGTAGGAAACCAGAACCGTATCGACTCAATAAACAGCCTAGAAAACAAAGCATTTTCAACATAATCAAGCCGGGATAATATTGATTTTTCGAAATGTACAGCATTTGTGACTATGACCGGCACCTTTCGTGCTAGACACGCAGCAGGTAAAGCAATATCAAGTCGTTGAGGAAAACAGCAGTGAAGCGCAGGTCCCTCAGAAATGATGAATAAGCGAGGATTTATTCTAGAAAAAAAGCGATCAACTAACCAAGGAGCTCGGAAATCAGGTAATCCAACAATTGCATCGGGATAATTCTTAATCAACAAATCAAGATATTGCTCATGACTAGTTAGTAAAACCACACGATCATGAGGCCACTGCTTCCGATAAAGTCGGATAATCGGCTTTACTGAATTAATTTCACCAATAGTAGGAGCAAAAACAAGCAAGCTTCGTTGCTCATTTTTATTTTTTATAGTTTCTAATTTTCCCCGTAAAGGATTACTGAAGCATAAAGCTGACTGTTGACCCCGATTACCACGGAAAAAATTAATACCACTCTCAAATGCACAGAAGATGCGATAAAGGAATAATAAAAAGCGTATCATGGGTAATGTATGAAATCAAAAATTATCTTTGCATATTCATCTTTGCATATCCGATTTCCTCACTACTGCGAAAATAGTAGGTATCATTTTTTTCACAACAACTATAATAAAAAAACCAACTCATGTTATACCGTAATCCATTTGGATTATATTACTATAATATTATTTTTATTTTAGCGGTATAGATTAAAATTCTTGCCTAAATTTTAAAATTACTTCTACCAAATTCAAGGTCAACCGATATCACTAACTTTAGCTCCCACTTTACTCTCTGCCAAAATAATTTGAAT
>CAZQDS010000115.1:0-2285 GCA_964591655.1 uncultured Methanosarcinales archaeon | reverse complement strand
CCAAGATTTTTTTTTTTTTTTCTGGTTCTATCCGCGTACTTTCCGCTATAGCTTTCTTTAATTTTCTGCTAGGATTATGAATCCACGTTATACCATCAACATCCACAATTACTTTATTAGAACTATCCAAATATCTGATAATCTCCTTCAATGTGTTATGATTCACCTTCTTCGGAAGCTTCCTCTTCAATCCAGCAAACGTGATCGTGTACAGTTCAAGTTTCTTCAGAACATCCTCGACCATCCTGATAGTCTTCAATGTTGGACTATGATTTTGTGTCTTCTTAATCTGAGGTTTTTTCGCCTTTTTCTGATACATATATGTAATAAATTGATACGAATATATAAAGATTTCGGGTTGAAATAAAGAAGAAAAACAAAATATTAACTTCTCCTTAGTAACAATTAAAATGAAAAGTTTATAAATGCATAATAATTTCTTGTTTCATACTCAAAATTTCGGAGGAATACAAAATGATAATAAATAACCTAACGGAAAACCCTATAATAAAAGCACACAATTTAATGGACATTATAAAAATCGCCAAAGATCAAGATATAGAAAAAACAAGAAGCGAAATTACTGCAAAAGAAAACAAGATTAATGAATTTACCGAACTGGCTAATTTTACCCGAAGGGAATACAATCTAGACTTAGCATCCAATTCCTCGATTAGGAGCGAATTTAATATTATGAAAGAGAATATAAGTAAATTAGAACGTGAAAAAAATTATTTATTAAAAAAAATGGAATCTGAAGAACTTTCAAAAACGTATCCTATAATAGACATATCTTTTTTAAGCATTTCCAGGGAATCTATAAAACAAAAATTCAATTATGAAAAATCCTCTCTTGTACAAGATAAGAAAAAATCTTTATTATCAATGTTTTCATCCGAACCGAAACTTACACAGAAAATCGAAAGTGCAGAATTGGAGATTGAATGTGGGATTCCGATATTCGGCGTATACACATTAAATAAGAATAAAATAGCAATAGATATGGATGCTAATGAACGATCTGAAGAGTTTATTGCACAGATTAACAGTCAAGATTATATAGGAGGATTAGAGATAGATAAGAACACTAAAAACAGAATTGCTAAAGTATATTTAAACCTTATAAAGAACGCAACTCCAGAAAATCTTGAGCTTTTATTTAAAGAAAGAAAAAATATAAATTTCCATTTTAGCGCTAGTTATGATGTAGGCATAAGTAAAGAAGTGGAAAAGAAATTTTCGGAAGCAAAAAAAATATTCAGCAATGTTTTTTATGTGGCGGAATCCAAATTTGTGGCCACATCACAGATAAGTGTAATGGACCCATTAATTATAGGCACTAAAGGTGGAGATTATCCATTTCATCTCTACGATGCATTCGATTGCAGCATCCTAGAACAATACGTGAAAGAAACATACACAAAAATTAACAACAACTAAACTAATTTTTTATTTATCTTCATAAAAATACTTTAACTATATAAATGACAAGATTATCCTGATTCTATGAATTTTTTCACTGAAATAATCTTATGGATCAAGGAATCAAAGCCAAACAAGCTCGAACTTTCTAAGAAGAAGCGCGAGCTCGCCAAAAAATATGATGTGGATATGCCTACGGACATCACAATATACTTGAATGCAACAAGTGAGGATGCAAAAATTATTCGCGGATATCTACAGACTAAGCCGATGAGGACGGGATCTGGCGTCGCGGTTATTGCAACGATGACTAAGCCAATAAATTGTCCTCATGGATCATGCATCTATTGTCCAGGAGGCTTGAGCAGTTATTTTGGTGATGTGCCGAAATCATATACAGGAAAAGAGCCATCAACTATGAGAGGAATAAGAAATGATTATGACCCGTACAGGATAGTCTTTAATAGGTTAGAACAATATATTGTCATCGGGCAGAACCCTGATAAGGTCGACCAGATCATTATGGGTGGGACATTCACTGCATTCCCAAATAAGTACCAGCATGATTATATTTATTATTCGTTCAAGGCATATAATGACTTCTCAAAATTATTCTATAAGGATGGAGAATTAGATATTGATAAATTCAAGGAATTCTTTGAATTGCCAGGAGATATCAATGATAGTGGAAGAAGAGACAGAATAAAGGCAAAAATCTTGGAGTTGAAAAATAAAAATAAACAGACACTTGAAGAAGAGCATAAGGATAATGAGGATTCAAATATACGATGTATCGGTTTGACTATCGAAACTAAGCCTGACTGGGCATTCGCGACACAAGGCAGGGAATTATTGAATTTAGG
>CAZQDS010000114.1:0-2354 GCA_964591655.1 uncultured Methanosarcinales archaeon | reverse complement strand
ACATTCTGCGAATTCTTATAAATTAAGTATATTTAATCAGTATTTTTGTCTATCAGTATACTTTTTTATATATTAGTAGCATATCTTATATATAAATGTTTCGTTAAGAATAAGACAATACAAAAAAAAAGATAAAAAAAGGACAAAAAAGGCCTAAAAATATATTTATAACAAAATTAAGACCTTGATTAGTTAAAGAAGAATAATTTATTGTATTTTAATAAAATAGAACAAAAATACTAATAAACTAGAACAAAATACTAATACAAATATACACGTATCCAAACATAACACATATCCATAACAACAACAAATGTTTAAGTAAATATACGCACAGAATCACCATAACATTTAAATACTTCTAGAAACTGGAGAGGATGAAGGTGGGTGATGATATAGTATGAAAAGCATATATAACATTAAAAGCATAATCTTTGTGCTAATTGTCTTATTATTAGTCCCAAATGCATACGCATTGGAGAAAGTCATAGCAAACAGTGCTGATTGGAAGGATGTGTACAGCGCAATGCTTTATGCAAGCTTGATAGAAAAACAGCCAGGATTGTTCTTGACAAGCGCAAAACACAGCACAGTATTATTATATTCCGTCTCTAAGGACACCAATGGCATATTAGTAGTATCATCAAGGACACAACCATATATAGTGAATTATAAAAGCGTAATGGATGGGCAAGGGTATGTCGATGTAGAGGAACTTGTCTCAAACACGATAAATCTTGATTTAGGAGAGCGAGTTGTTGAAGAAAAAAACATCAACAAATTCATAATAGTAGATGATGCATACGGGTATAATGCGTTATCAGTAGGATCATATGCCGCACTAGCAGGGTATTATGTTATATTTGCAAATGAACGGAACATAGGACAGGTCGATAGTTTCTTAGTTGATGCCGATCCTTCAGAAGTGATCATATTCGGACAGGTAGATGAGACAGTAAAAACCCGTCTGCAAAAGTATAGCCCTGAAACAATAAACAAAGGAGACAGGTTCGATAATAATATAGAGATAGTAAAGAGATATCTACAAGTAAAGGAAACACAGCAGACATTGATGAGCAATGGAGAATTCATAGAAGCGAGCATAATGTCAGGACAGGACCCTGTCATATTCATAGGAAAAAGCAGTGTACCGCCACAAGTACAGGAATATATAAAGGAATCAGACCTTAAGGTCGCAGTGCTTATCGGAAATGAGCTCATAAACTCTGCCACAGCAATAAGAAGACAATTAGGGATAAGCGTGTTCGTAAAATTCGCGCAAGGAGCAAGAAATCCAGAAGGCGCGATCGCATCAGTCGAGGATCTAGATAAATTCCCTATGCCGAGCTATTCATTAAGCATGGAACTATATTCAATAGTTTACAACAAGGCCACGAATACATTATGGGTGACGTATCATAATCTCGCAAACCTCGGTGCATTCATAAAAGGCACAATAACATTGATAGTGGATGGACAACAGATAGTCGTCGGGGACCAAGAGCCGGTATTCATAGATAAGAATCAATACAAAACAATAACTTACGACGTAGTCCTTGAAGGCGACAATATCACTGCACAAGTATATACATTATTCGGCGAGGGAAGAAGGAGCCTTGAGAATGTGCTTCAGGGGACCATACAAGTAAGCATTGTGGAGATACTTGATGATTCAATCATAAATATCACATCCGTAGTCTATGATAGGAACACAAAAGAGTTCCTTGTCACATTGGAGAACATAGGAAGCGTAGATGCATATGTCAATGTGGAACTTCTAGACCTATTCATCAATGGGGAATATATAATAGTATCAAGCCCGGAGAATCTGCTATTGAAACCGGGAGAGAAGATAACATTGAGAGTGGCTGTCGAGCTAAGTGATGCAGATATAGAGAACAATCCTGTAATAAAAGTGAAGGCATATTATGGAGAAAGAGAAAACAGCCTCATAAAGACCAGCTACGGAGAGTTTGAGTTCAAGGAGAAGAGTGTAGATTATGTATTCTATATATTGGTAGTATTGGTGATAATACTGCTTCTACTGATACTGTTCGGAAGGAAGAAATGCCCTAATTGCGGAACAAAGAATTCTCGGACAAGGAAGAAATGCAAGAAATGCGGACATAATCTATACCAAAGGCATAAGAAAGAACACGCAGAAGCACAACATGCCACGCGCCAAGAGAAGCAACAGTGACCTGATTTCTTAATTGAAACAATTGAAACATTACTTTTTAAGCAGCATTTCCCTGTTCTTCTCTAATTGCTTCACATTTTCAGCGACAAAATTAAGGAATTTTACCTCTGAACCGCTATCTATATGCTGCATGAATCCTATGTTATAGCCTATC
>CAZQDS010000113.1:0-2375 GCA_964591655.1 uncultured Methanosarcinales archaeon | reverse complement strand
TGGTGGGCAACAGGAAGTATACTGGTGTTGTGGAGATGGACTCTCTAAGCGCAATAATCTGTGACAATTTCAACGATAAAAGTATCTGTGTAACATGAAAACAAGAAAAAATGAGATAATAGGTAATGTTACAACATTCTTTAGAGAAAACAAGCCGATATTAGCGCTATTGCTGCTGTTTTTCCTTATCAAGATATATTTCATAACCTCAAGATATCATCTTCCTATATGGGATGAAGCAGTTTATATCGGCATGGGAAAATATATCTATAGCGCGGGGGCTGCCGGACTATGGGAGATGATAAGACCATACGGCCTTCCGATGATTCTTGGAGCATCATGGAGCATAGGATTGGATCAAGTCTATTCTTCCCAGATTATTGCAATATTTTTTTCCTGCGCAACAATATTTATGACATACCTCATAGCAAAAGAATTGTTCAACAAGAAAGTCGCATTAGTGTCCGCATTCTTATTGGCTATAACGCCTGTCTTTTTCCTGTATTCAATATATGCGCTTACAGAGATACCGTCTACATTATTTGTGTTACTGGCAGTTTATTTTTACATAAAGAAAAAATATATCTATTCAGGATTATTCACAGGGATAGCATTCTTGTTCAGGTTCCCTCAAGGCTTGATATTGGTCCCTATAGCCCTAGCAATGGTCGCTGATTGGTTTTTTGAAAGAAAATATCCGAAGAACGTCAAAGGGAAGAAAAACCATAGTTTATCGTTTAAAGACAATATATTGATCAAGAACATATTATTCTATGCGATAGGTTTCGCGATAATAATGATCCCATTTCTGTCTTTGAATTTCATCGCGTATAATGATTACACGAGCAAGGCAACTGATGCCATATTCAGGCCTTTAATACTGGCTGCACCACATCAAGGGAATATATTCGAGAGCGTAGGAGGAGATACGCTGAGCGCAAGATTATATGACATATTCTATTATATGATAATGATGTTGAAAAATAATATCCTATTCGCATTATCTATATTCGGAGCCATAATGCTTCTGATGAGATATAAAGAAAAGGTCAGGATACTCTCTTTCGCATTCCTCATATACCTGGCATATTATTCATATATAATAAACAAGCAAGAACGTTTCATGATAGCATTCCTGCCGATAATATGCATATTGACCGCATATTCCTTGTTTTACATAATAGAGAAATTACTTCCAAAAAAAACCGCGGCAATAAAGGATTATGACACGTTGAATGAGATAATGTGGAAGTCGGCATTAGTTTCTCTCATAATAATCGCATTGATAATAACCAGCATAACGCCCATTAAGACGAATGTGGAATATTATTATTGGCTACACCCAAATGGACAGAAACCAGCAATAATCGAGGAATATTATTCATTGATAAACCGATTAGAGATAAATGGGGCCATACTGATATCTGAACCGGTAATCGCAGTATTCACGAACAACAGGCTTATAGAGTATGTGTATGTTGATGGGAAAATATTGATATCTAATGAGTGGGAATCAGACGATGATATAGCTGCAGTGACGTACACCCAAAACACGGTGCCCTGCCTAGAGGAGGATGAGGGATGCAAAAAGACAAGGGATGCGCTTCTAGAATATTTCACGACAAATTACGAAACATATTATAAAGGGAATTTCTATGATCAGGATACATACATATTCCTGAAGAAACAATGAATTGAAGAAACAATGAAAAGACTTAATCATTTATTTCTTATCTTATATGCATATAACTTAATCAAATGAAAGATATAATCTATATAGACCTTCGCGCCTAACTTGCTCTTGCCATGATATCTCTTCCCGAATACAAAATATATCTCTTTATGTTTCTTATAATCTCCTTTGACCAATATCTCTAAGAGTATCTTATACCCTTTAGGCCTTAAATCAGCATTCATTATCACTTTTCTCTTGAAAAAGAAATATCCGCTCATCGGATCGCTCACTTCCGTCAATGGACGTGCCATCAACGTGGCGCTTCTTGACACTGCTTTCCTGAAGATGTTCATCTCTTCTTTGCCTTTTTTAACATATCTGCTCGCTATTACGATATCATTATTATCGCATTCATCGATCATCTTACCCATCAACTCCGGTGGATGACTGAGATCCGCATCTATGACACCTATTATATCGCCTTTAGAATTCTTGAAACCTGTTATTACTGCACTGCTGAGCCCTCGCTCGTTCTTTCTACGTATTATCCTTAAATTAGAATAATTTTTTTTCCCTGTTAAATCCTTGACGATATTCCATGTTCGATCAGGACTATCGTCATCAACGACTATCATCTCGAATTTCCTGCCAGAAAGTTCTCTCCTGATAGCATCTATGAGTTTCTTTATATTGCCTGCTT
>CAZQDS010000112.1:0-2448 GCA_964591655.1 uncultured Methanosarcinales archaeon | reverse complement strand
AAGCCTTTTTAGAAAAAGCTGCACTAAAAATAACGGTCGCAAAAGCGACAAAAGAAACGCCCAGACCCGGATTTGAACCGGGAAACCTTTCGGAAACGGTTTTCTTATTCTTTCGAACTTCGAGACCGTCGCAGTACCAGATTGTGCCATCTGAGCATTATGCGATAGCTGATATCAGAAATCCAAAGATTTCTGGAACCGTCTATTTGTCCAAAGGACTGCGATAGCCGGGATTCGAACCCGGGTCTCAAGCTCTTTCCATGCATGCAATGCGCATGATGTGGGAAGCTCGAATTCTGCCGCTATACTACTATCGCATAATATGTGAAAATTGAGTAATTTTATATATTTGTTGGATTAAGGTTGAGTATGATAGATTTGAAAGATAGGTTGCTGATTATCGCAACTAATATAATCGCATTATTTGTCGCATTCTACAGCCAGGACATGTCGTTCATACTTTTATATTATTGGCTAGAGAATGGAGTCATAGGGATATTCAACGTCTTTAGGATGTTTGCATGCGGACAGAACCATGTGGCTAAATTCTTCTACATACCTTTCTTCATATTCCATTATGGGATATTCATGGTGGTGCATTTCTTTTTCCTCATATTCTTGATTGGGTGGATAGGGGGGAGCGATGTCATGTCATTCTCTGGCATTTCAACAATATTATTCGGCATCATCGGATTGCTCATAATGCACGGGATGCGTTTCATCAATGAGGAGACTGCGGGAGTGCTGAAGAACATGGGCCCAGAAAAATATATCATGAAACCCTATCCGAGGATAATAGTCATGCATTTGACAATAATACTTGGAGCATTCATATATGCAGGGCTGGAAAAACCATTCTATATAGTCATATTGATAGTTGCTTTGAAGACATTCGTAGAGTTATCTGTAGAGAATGTCGCGTGGAAATCTACTGTTAGAAAGATATAGCATTATAGAAGACATAATATTATAGAAATATTTAAATAAGGGTCGTATCAGAAAAAAGTATATGAGGTGTAAATATGAATACTAAGGATTCGATGTTCATTTTGGCGATAGTAGGGATAGTTGCTATTGTTGGTCTTATAGTGTTGATCACAGGCACTAGGACAGGCAGCATGAATGCATATGAAGATAGTGCAGGACAAGTATCACGGTCAAGGCTGGCCGCAGGATATTGTGGTGATGGCATCAGAGGCGATTCAGAACAATGTGATGGCAATGATCTTGGAGGGACGACATGCACAGATATAGGAAACTTTATCGGTGGAACATTGGGCTGTACTTCCTATTGCACATTCGATACATCAGATTGTCAAATGTCAGAGTCAGTATGCGGTAATGGCATCAGGGAAGACCCAGAAATGTGTGATGGCACTGATTTCGGATGGATGACTTGTGAAAGCTTCGGTTTTGGTGGAGGATACCTGCTCTGTGATGCTGATTGTGAAGTCGACACATCACAATGCGTGTTCGGGACGAATGCGACTATTACGGAGCATCGCATGGACGTATATGGCTCAAAGTCGTATCGGTTTGACACTATGCAATACAATTATTACATGGGCGCACAGGCATCTGTAGAGACTTCAGAACCGATTGAGGCGGTTGTTAATGTACAATGCAATCAGTATTCAAACGATCAATCCACAGGCATGTATGCCTATAGCGATGGAGCGACAGCATCAAGATATGAATTTTCAAACCCTTCGATGACTACATACGGGGCATCACAAGGGGGAATAAATTTTGATGGTACGCCAGCATGGTGTTACAGTTGGGCAAGCATATTCCAGGGACCAAATCACGACATGTCAATAACTTTCAATCCTGATGGAAACTCATATCCTTCCATCAATTCAGCTGCGATATATAAGAGTTCATTGACAAACCAGTACTTCGTATACTTCGATGCGAACAATTATAATGGAGGTATCTGCAAGTTATCATATTATATCGGCACACAATACAGCGAACAATATGTATGGTGGGAGATGGAGTTGCCGAATTGCCCTACAGAAGTCTCATACTTGGCACCGATCAACTTTACCGAACCGATAATATCCGGCGAACAGGTTTGGCTCAGTCTAATGATGAGGCCGAGCTTGGATGAGGGAGGATACGGCATATATACAGAAGGGTCAGGAAGCTATTATTTCACATCATCTGGTGCTAAGACAATGAGGATCCAAGGCAATAATCTCATGCAATTGGCAAGCAAGCCTTTGACCACTCAAGAGACAGCAGACCAGAAGAGACAGATCAGCGACATGATCATCAAAGACCTGAAAGCGAGCAGGTAATTTTTTTATTCAATTATTTTTTTAATTCTTTTAATTTAGAAAATATTATAAATGAACATGTGACTTCTCATTATGAGAGCTAAAGGAACGGTTTTAGAGAACTGCCCATTCTGCGGGAGACAGGCCATCGTGATGAACCCTCAAG
>CAZQDS010000111.1:0-2577 GCA_964591655.1 uncultured Methanosarcinales archaeon | reverse complement strand
ACAGAGAAAATCGAGATAATAAACGTGCGGCTTAATTCTGAATTAATCAATGCAATCGATTCTTACATAGAAAAAGGAGTGTATAGTTCTAGGGCTGAATTCATAAGGGAGATGTGCAGGAATTATGTTCTGGAGGAAAGATTCAAGAATGAGTAAGCATCCTCCTCACTCGAAGATTCTCAGACAGAAAAAAGATACGATAGTTGCAGTCAGGATGCCGAAAGGGCTTGTTGAAGAATTGAAAGACTTGCAGAAGATAAACCATTTCATGGACATAAGCGATGAGATAAGGTATGTGATACGGAGATATGTGTTTAATGTAGGGACAGAACATGCAGACTCAGAAAAAACGATCCAGGAACTGAAAAAGAAAGAGCAATTGATCCAGGATTTGAGCAGGATAATAACAGAGCTGAAAAATGAACAATAAGAAAATACCGCGGACAACGATGATTGTATTCGCATTATTAGTTTTGATGTTATCAGTTAACGCACAAGATATATTGACAGAGAATTCCAAAGAAACAATCACGAACATATCTATAATGATTGACAGGGGAGGCCTTTCTCTACCAGAATCAGCAGCGTATAATTATACGGAAGAAAATATAACATATGTCGTGTCTGATACAGTCAACAACAGCATATACTATGTATGTTCCTTGCAGAATCTTTCTCAATTCAATGGAACATTAGACGAAGAGATAAAATACCATCAAGTAGCGGCAAATATCACATACGGGGTACATGCCTTATCGCTAGCTTGCGAATATAACATAACGACGCTTCATGAAATACTTAATATTACAACAAATCTTTCAGACAACACCACGCAGGCACAGAACTATTCATATTCCGAGAACAATGTACAGAACATAATGACTGAGAAAATCATCATAGTCGACAGCCTGCCTCCGGTAATAAACATTTCGTTGACAAACCAGACATTAGACGTTCTAGTCAACGACATCACGGATACTGAATGCATATTCGCGGATAATGAGAATATCCTTCCATTCAATATATCATTAACATACGTCTTCAATAGGTCATCAAACTATTCCGTAAATTGCACAGATATCATGGATAATAATCAGTACCATAATTATTCTATATATATAAACACCACAGGCAACAACACTGAGAACGAAACGAATTCCACAAATATCACCATTGTACCGTTCTTGAACATATCAATAAACAAACAGAACCTCAATCTTGGAGAATTAGGGTATCTCACCATAAATGCCAACAACTATTCCAATGTAAGCATAACTATATGCCCGCAGGCAGATGGATGGGTGCAATGCTATATGACCCCTATGTTCGTTAATGACGTATTCCCTAAGGTGCAGGTCATGCCATATTCGAACAAGACGGGCGCATATCTGGTAGAAGCCATGATGGATTACGATAACATAACTTTGACGACTAACCTTTCATTCAACGTAATAAATACTATAAGCGCAAGGATATCCTCAACTAAGAAGGTTGTTGTGGAAGGTGAAATAATAACTTTCAATGCAACGGCCACAGGAGGGATAGGCAACTATAATTATGTGTGGACTCTACATGATGGACAGAAGTTCTATGGCAAAGGCGCATACAAGAACTACACTGCGGCAGGAGAATTCACGGAATATCTTTTCGTGAATGACAGCCAGGGGAACAATTACACGACAAGCATAGATATAGATGTGAGGCCTAAATATACTTTGACGGTAATAACTTCGGACCAGAAAACAGGCTCAAGAATGAAAGATGTCCTTGTAGAAGTAGGGGGATATAATAGGACTACAAATAGCGCAGGTCAAGCTTCATTCATATTGATGGAATCAGATTATGATATATATGCAAGCAAGGAAGGTTATGGCTCTGTCATAGAAGACATATCTTTAGATGAAGATCTGACTGTATATCTCAACATGACATTCGATGATTTCACACCTCCGGAAATAGAGCTGTTGACAAATGATGATGCAACATTCTCGAAGACGGACGTGAAATTAAAATTCCAAGCTGATGACATAACTGATTTGAGATGCGAATTATACCTTGCAGAGGGGAACGATAGCTGGTTTACATTGAAAGATTACGGGGATAATCTTTTAGTTAACACGATCTACACTTTCGAGTTGACTGATCTTGAATCAGGGGATTATGAGTGGAGAGTGGATTGTATCGATGATAATGGCAACCGTGCAACAAGCCCGGAATACTCATTCATTGTTTCGGATGAGAAGGTGGCGATGAGCATAGAACAAAACGATGAGGCGAATAGTGACATAAATAAGGCATTGGATAAAATAAATGCATATGCAGGTGCAGAAGCGGACGTGGTTGAGACACTAAACCTTAAGCAGACGTTGAAGGAATTGCTTGAGAAGAGCAACAATTTAGAGAGAGACATACACAATCTTGCATACCGTAGGGATCTCGATGAGCAAGGGAAATCGGAAATGCAGGAGAGGTTGGTGAATGATATAAAATTATTGCAGGATTCAATACCTTCAGACATCCAGGTCACGGATTCAAGAACGTTCATAAAATATGTCCGCGACCAGGAAATTCAAGACT
>CAZQDS010000110.1:0-2610 GCA_964591655.1 uncultured Methanosarcinales archaeon | reverse complement strand
CCATCGTCCCCTGTATGAAACTCAGTGTCCTGATTTTTTTTATCTTCTTCAGCTCAAGCTCCAGTATCTTGTCGTTGCTCCTGTTCAATCGTCTTATCTCTTGGTTCTCTAATCCCAGGCTTTTTACTAGCTCAATGTTCCTCAATGTCTCTGTTGTTGCGCCTGCCAACCCTGTGGATTCTGCAAGTATGTCCTTCTGTGCTTTTTTTATGCCTTTGCTGACAAAATATGCAGTCAAACCTATTATTGGCATGCTTATTATGAATACTGCGCCTATCATCCAATGAGTGAAGAATGCATATGTCATCACGAATAATATGCCCACTATTGATATGAATATATTGTTTATTATGCTGCCTATTATTACCTGCATGTCCAATTTTGCCTTCTGTATCTTCTGGAGTATCTCTCCTGATTTCTGGTCTTCAAATACTCCATAAGGCAATGATAATGAATGCTCTATTGCATCAGCATATTGTTTTGTCGAAGATCTCTGGCTTATCAGGCTCACATAATAATCCTGGAAGTTCTTCGCGACTCTTGAGATGAACGCAACACCTATTATCGCCCCAAGCAATGTTAATACGCCCTTCACGAATACTTCTCTTGGAAGCTCTGAGAATTTCATGGCATAATCATCTACTATTATCCTGAATATCAACGGATCCAATAACGAGAAAACCTGGTTTACCGCTGCAAGGAATAATGATAAGAATAACAACCCGCGATATTTTTTCAGGCTGACCCATAGGACATTCACGTAATTCATAAAATTGAAGATAAACGCACAGTTTTTAAATGTTATTCATGATGGCTCACTAATACATCAAATTCGCATGTTGCATCTTCAACAATATTTTTAAATTAAGTGCATTTCTCAGGATGATGGTTAAGGATAATAAGTTGAAATATGACCTGAAAAAAAGCATTCTAGGCGAAGGGAATGCGCCGGACAATACCGCGACATTCTGGAAAAGGACCATGGCGTTCGTATTTGATCTTTTAGTAATAAACTTAATCATCGCCTGGCCATTCCAATCGACATTGCAACAATATGCGATGAAAGAATTCTCTCTTGATGCAACGCTTCCTGGAGAGGCGTATTTCATAGTATTGATGATATTCCTTCTTGCACTCCTATATTTCACATTCCTGGAATACTACATCGGGCAGACACCTGGACAGATGCTGGTCCGCATAAAAAGCGTATCCAATGATAATAATATGACTTTTTGGAAGGCATTGTTAAGGAACATATTCATATTGCCTTTCTTCCCATTTTATATATTCTGGGTGCTGGAACCGATTCACCTAGCCTTTTACAAGCAAAGATTGCTTGAGAGATGGACCAATACAAATACTGTCATGGTGGAAAGGTTCGATTACATGAAGTATAAATTGAAGAAAGTAGAATGATTAAAGAAAATAAAATGATTGAAGAAATTAGAATGATTAAAGAAAGCAAGTTCAAAGGTGAAAAACATGAAAGAAGAACCCGTTGAGAAAAAGAAGTTCGGAATAATGTTCCTCGTGTTGGGGATTTTATTGATATTTAGCTTATTCATATCGATAATAATAGGTTCTGGAGAGCCTGTCGTCGACTACAATACTGCGATAATCCCTATAAATGGCCCGATAACTGTCGATTCAAGCAGCGGATGGTTTTCAGACAGCACAGCAAGTTCAACAGAAACCATTGAATTGATAGAGAAGGCAAAGAATGATCCCAACATAAAAGCGATAATATTCGAGATAAATAGTCCTGGAGGATCTCCTGTAGCCACTGATGAAATATCTATGAAGATAAAATCATTGAAAGAAGATAATATAACGACTGTCTCATGGATAAGAGAGACAGGCGCATCAGGAGCATACTGGATAGCAAGCTCTACAGACCATATCATAGCGAATAGGATGAGCATAGTCGGCTCAATCGGCGTTTTCGGCTCATATATAGAGTGGTATGGATTGATGGACAATTACAATGTGACATATAAGAGACTTGTTTCCGGGGAATATAAGGATACAGGCATTCCATACAGGCCCATGACTGAAAAGGAAGAATTGTATCTTCAGACAAAACTTGACAAACTGCATGATTTCTTCATAAGGCAAGTCGCAGAGAATAGGAACATGAGCTATGCAGAAGTCAAGATGCTCGCCACAGGAGAGATATTCCTTGGAGTAGAAGCAATAGATAATGGATTGATTGATGAGCTCGGCTCCGAGCAGCAAGCGCTGGATTATGTCAAAACAGCGATCAATGAGACAGCAACAACAAAGAGGTTCTCCAAACAGAAATCATTCTTTGAAAGCCTTATGGAAACTATGAACAAGAACTCATTCTATATGGGCCAGGGCATCGGTGACAGGCTGCTGAAAGGCACAGGATTCAGGATAACGACTTGAGGGAATCGATGGGTCTTAGAGAATCATTGAAGGAATTGCAGGAAAAAGAGAAGCTCGATGTAAAGAGAGAAGTGAAGAAAGAACTGACAAAGATAAAGAAAGAAACGAAAAAAGGAAAAAAATGCATCATATGCGA
This sequence comes from uncultured Methanosarcinales archaeon, assembly GCA_964591655.1. Classification (GTDB taxonomy): domain Archaea; phylum Nanobdellota; class Nanobdellia; order Woesearchaeales; family UBA9642; genus UBA9642. The sequence goes on along the minus strand of CAZQDS010000110.1, from coordinate 65 downwards.
CGATAATGCCAGATACGTCCTTAAAGGAACGAATGACTCGTATTGCAAAGAGTGCGCATTAGAAC
>CAZQDS010000109.1:0-2669 GCA_964591655.1 uncultured Methanosarcinales archaeon | reverse complement strand
GATAGTATACAATCTCAAGTCCGGATTGAACATAGTAGGAAATGTCTCACGGCCCGCGGCAAAGATAAAATTCCACACAGGATCCGGGGATAGGAGTTTCTTGAGCAATAAAGTAAAATTGTTGCACAAGAGCAGCGGCGCAATGACTGAGAAGTAAGTTTTTTGATTTCTGACGCTTGATATTTTTTTCTTATTATTTCATAATGATCTATTTCATAATGATCTATTTCATAATAATCTATCCCAGAATAAAAATATATCCCCTCACCCAGATTCGAACCGGGAACCTTTCGGTTACGGCTGGCTTATATTCATCCATTCCCATCAGGGATTGTCCAAAAGCGTCTACAGCCGAACGCTCTAACCGTTGAGCTATGAGGGGACCCTATAACTACAAACAATCGAAAACCGCAATTGGTTTATAAATATTTTCTATTGTCTTAGAACGAAATTAAATTCAAAAACAATAGTTTTATAAATAAACCTTTTTTCCCAATACCTAGTTGCTTAGTGATTTAAAGTTGCCTAATAATCTACGCATAAAATATTGAGACTGAGCATGGCTCACGAGGAATATTAAAAATGCGATACTATATCTGAATGTAATACAAATTCGATATAGATATAAGAATACATCCATAAACTGAATGTGTTCGGTAAATGCCTTGGTAGTGTAGCGGCCTATCATGAAGCCCTGTCGAGTATTCTGCAAAAACAGAATGCATAGAGAGGCTTCGACCCGGGTTCAAATCCCGGCCAGGGCGTATACCTGTGCAGCATTGCACAGGATTGCTTTTTTGATTCTAGTGGGTCGGTAGCTCAGCCTGGTAGAGCAATGCACTTTTACGCGTGCTGAAGACGCATGCCGAAGAGATGCATTGGCCGCGAGTTCGAATCTCGTCCGACCCGTAGAATCGAAAAAATTGAGAAAACAAACTGAGAAAACAAATCAAGGTGTAAAATGGCAAAAAAGAAAAAGAAAACTTCTGAAAAACTTGAGATAAAAAACCATATTCTAGTTCCGAAGCATGAGAAATGTTCTGAAACAGAAAAGAAGAATATTTTACAGAAATATGGCGCGGAACTGAAGGATGTTCCTAAGATGAACATAAATGATGCTGCATTATATAATCTGGATGTAAAACCAGGAGATCTGATAAAAATAACTCGTGAGAGCTCTACAGCTGGAAAAGCGATTTTCTATAGGGTTGTCATTGAGATATAAAGGTGAAACAAAATGGCTGATTATTCAAAATTGTTGATAAAAAAATATTTTGAGGAGCAGAGCATGATTGCTGCTGATATCAAAAGCTTCAATAACTTCATTGATATCGAACTCCAAAAAATAATTGAAGAGAACAGGGTCATAGAGCCTACAATCATCCCGAGCAATGTTGAGGAGTACAAGATTGTTCTTGACAAGATTAGCATAACAAAGCCAGAGATGACAGAGGCAGATGGTGCAAAGAGATACATATTCCCTAACGAAGCAAGATTAAGGAAGCTTTCATACTCCGCACCGATATTCATAGAGATAAGCTCACACATCAATGGCGTACAGAGAGAATCATTCAGGACACAGATAGGAAGCATCCCAATAATGCTTAAATCAAAATATTGCCATTTACACGCATTATCAAAAGAGGAATTGATAGAGAAAGGAGAGGATCCTGACGATCCTGGCGGGTATTTCATAGTCAATGGTACAGAGAAGGCCTTAGTGAAGATAGAGGATTTGGCAGCAAACAAGTTCATAGTCAATGATACATCTTCAGGAGTCACAAAGTATGAAGGAAAAATATTCTCTGAAAGAGGGTCATACAAGATTCCGCATATGATAGAGAAATTGAAAGATGGAATGATATACCTTACTTTCACAAGAGTGAAGAGGATACCGATAATTGTGATAATCAAGGCATTAGGATTGGTTAAGGATGAAGACATAATGAAGTACATCGATCTGCAAGACAGCTCTGATGTGTTCATAAACCTTTACGAATTCGTAGACATAAAGACAGAAGATGATGCAGTGGATTATATCGCAAAGAAAATAGGCATAATGCAGACAAAAGAGATAAGGATGGACAGGACAAGAGAGATCCTTGACAAGTATCTTCTGCCACATATAGGGCTTGAAAAGAAAGACAGATTGACAAAAGCACAAAACCTATGCAAGTTCATGAAAAAATATGTCCTTGTGCATACAGGCGTATTGACAGTTGATGATAGGGATCATTACATGAACAAGAGGCTTAAGATGTCAGGAGACCTTCTTGGCGACCTTGTAAGAGCAAACCTTAAGATACTTATCGGAGACATGCTTTACAATTTCCAAAGGATAGTCAAGAGAGGGAAATTCCCGAATCTTAAAGTGATAATCAGGGACAAGCTTCTTACTCAAAGAATCTATAGCAGCATGGCAACAGGCTCATGGGTTGGCGGAAGGAAAGGAATAAGCCAGAGGATGGAGAGATTGAACTTCTTACAGGTACAATCAACGCTTCAAAGAGTAATCAGCCCATTAAGCGCATCGCAAGAGAATTTCGAGGCAAGAACATTGCATGCGACACAGCTTGGGAGGCTTTGCCCGGCAGAGACCCCTGAAGGAACAAACATCGGGTTGAGGAAGAACCTTGCATTGCTTACGAGCATAACACATGAGATAGATG
>CAZQDS010000108.1:0-2677 GCA_964591655.1 uncultured Methanosarcinales archaeon | reverse complement strand
CTGTTCAGGATTCACATGATAGACTTCTGCTGTGCCCCTGCCTGATTTCCATGATTTTGAGAATGATGCGCAGAATTCTGCGGCCTCAACAATCGTGGATCTGGGGATTTCCTTGTTTTGAGGATTCTTGATTACAACAAACGGGCTCCCTGGAAGCTCCGTGTGGAATATGATATCATTTTTTTCTGTATGCTTCTTTATGACAATCTCATTTGTTGTCGCATCCCTCCCTCCTATGACCAAAAAATCATCACTTGAAAAGAACCATCTGAATTTCTCGTACCATTCCTTCTTCTTTATAGTTTTCTCTTTCTTCTCAGGGATTATGATGCTGCTTATCTTTTTTCTGCTGGATTCTATGGTCGTTTGGATCCCAGGGATCTTCTTCTTCAATTTTTTCGCCTTATCAAAATATGTTCCCGCATTCTCTTCGATAGATTTTGACACGTCTATAATGACTTCCATAATCAATGATATTTCAGAATGTTTAAAAATTTAATTATGATTTAATTGCATGGGCCTGTTGTTTCGGCAACTACGGCTTTTTCAAGGCAAACTGTCTCTTTTCCGGATGCAGTTATAATTGGGATTATTTCCGTCTTGAAATTTCCAGATCTAGAATAGTCGACGCTCTTTGTAAGTGTTTCACCCGCTTTAATGGAACTCTTATCAATCGCGATCTCCTCATGATTGAAATCGGCAGTAGTTATGCCTAATTTTATGTATTTTATGTCTACGCGGCCAGTATTTTTTACCATCATGTTTATTTTCTTGTTATTTTCATCATGGCAGAATAATGGCTTATTATTTATTGTCTGCACTTCCATCTTGACATCTGCGCAATCACCGACATTAGCCAGGACGTCTTTGCCTATATTCATTATTAGTGTGCCTATAGAAACAGCAAATGCTATCAATAACACCGTAGCTATCAAAGGAGAAATGGCCTTCTTACCTCTTTTTAACATACTCAATATCTAATAGTTGCAATTTAAATATGTTTCTGTTATATTGTATTACGTGTGCCTATATAAGAGTTCATCATAAAATTTATAAACGTAATTGCATCAATCTTCCATATAGGGAGTTTAGAAATGAATGAGGATTTGTCATGCTATTTCTTAGGTGATAGATATCGAAATCTAGACTCTCAAAAGTATAAAGGTGTAAGACATGGAGAATGAAAGAAGATTTGGAAATAGGTTTGGTGGTAGTAGAGGATACGGCGGCGGAGGCGGCGGCGGTTCAGGAGGCCCAAGAAAATTCAATAGGCCATTCCAGCCGGTGAAAGAGGGAGAAGAATTGAATGCAGTCATAGAAGCTGTGGCAGAGAAAGGGGATGGGATAGCAAAAAAATCAGGATTCGTAATATTCGTACCTGGCACAAAAGTCGGAGATAAAGTAAAGATAAGGATAAAGAAGGTCGCTAAAAAAGTCGCTTTCGCAGATGTGATTGGCAGTTATGATGAGTCTGAAGCCCCATCAACTACTGAAGAATCGCCTGTAGAAGAAGAGCAATCGGAGCCAGAAGAAGAATATGATGCTTCGCAGGATTCAGAAGAATTCTAAAAACTTTTATTTTTTTTAAATTTTTTATTATACACGGGTTATTTCTTTGCTCTTCCCGTTATCTTATGGAATTGTTCTCTTATTTTTTTTCCTGTATCCCTAAGTTTCGAACTTAATTTATTTCCTTGTTTTTTCCACTCAACACTATAATCCCTCAAGACAATATGTAATTTCTCTACCTTCATACCATACCTGTTGAAGAAAGTGATGTTCTCTATCGGGGCCAGCGATCTTTCTTGTGGAGTGTCATCGCTATATCCTAGCGTAATCACTGCTTGAGGTCTCACATCCGGAGGTATAGCAAATAATGCTCTTAATTTTTCTTCTTCAAAAATCCCTATCCAACATGTGCCTAGCCCAAGGTCAGTGGCCGATAATAATATGTTCTGGATAGCTGCTGCGCAATCTTGTACGTTATATAACCTTTTGCCTCTCAATCCATAGTACATCTCATGCTTTTCAGGCAGTCCGCAAACGATTATCACCGCGGGGGCCGTCTGTACCCAGTATTGCTCAGCACAATAAGTGGCTACTTGCCTGATTAATTCTTTTTCGATGACTATTATGAAGTTCCAGTCTTGAAGGTTTCCTGCAGAAGGAGCTTTTCTTGCAGCATCGATTATTGTCGTTATCTTCTCAAACTCTACAGGCTTATCTAAATACTTCCTTATAGAACGCCTCTGATTGATAGCCTCTAGGGTCTCCATGTTATCCTGATTAGAGATACATATTTAAAAATCTTTTGTAGAAAACACGCGTTCATCTAAGCCTGTTTCCGCATGTGTGGCAATAATTTGCTGTGGCGGTGTTCTTGTAACCGCATCTTTTGCACATAATGATGCTTAGTGCCTGAGTTCCTGATTGATGGCTTATGTGTTGTTGGTTCCCCTGCTGGTGTATGCCGTGATATGGATGTGTTTTTGCGTATCCGCTTGTATGTTGTGCATGATGTGTTGTTTGCGTGTGTTGTTGATTGTTTTGCTGATTCTGCTGCTGGGCTGCAGCGTTCAATTGTTCCTCAATACGGTTTCTATGACTGGTCTGTTCTGATGCTTGTTGTGCATTCTTTACATGTCGTGTTTTTTTTCCTACGTACGATCGTGCGTTC
>CAZQDS010000107.1:0-2738 GCA_964591655.1 uncultured Methanosarcinales archaeon | reverse complement strand
TTTCGCGATCCCTCCTCCGAATATTATCGCAACCGTCTTCTCTGCAGAAACCACAAGATTAACTATCTTCTTATGGTCTGCGATGACATCTAGATAAAGATCTTTTTTGCTTAGCGATTCTGAATACAGGAAGTTTCCTATTGTCCCGTCCATTATTCCGGGGCAAAAGACAGGGATTTCATTCTTGTATGCCCAATATATGTATGATTCCTCTTTATTTTCAAGGCGTTCCATCTCTCTCCCAAGCTCACAGATGAGCTCTGATGGCGTGAATGGAACTCCTCGCTTCTTCTGTTCTGAGTATATCCTTTCAAAGAATGGCTCTGTGAACTTCTCGAAATAAGAATATCTGTCATCTGGGGCGAATATGTTGCCTATCCTCCCGATGCCTTTCTCGAACAATGCTCTTCCAGGCATGTCGAAGCTTCCTATGACGAATGGCCTCAATGTTTTTATCACATCCTCTTCAACTCCTCCTGCTGAGACGGAGATTGCATGTATATGCCTGTTCTGTACAAGGAATTTTATTATGTCCCTGTTGCCTGAGCTGATCATGTTTGAAGTGCATGACAAGAATATTGTCGCCTTCTCATCAATCATTCCATTCACTATCTCTATCCCATAACCGAGATTCGTGCCTTGTACACCCATCGATTTGTATGATCCGATGAACTTATTGAAATCAAATTTCTCATTGAAATCATACCCTTTAATTTCTGGGAAGCCTTCAAGCGTCTCCCTTTTCCTCATGAAATTATCGTCATTATTATTTTGTTCATCCATATTTTCACCTTGTTATCGATCAATTATAATAAAAAACATATTAAATTTAAACTAATATAGAATAAGCTAATCAGAACCTGAAGTGACAATATGTCCCGAATACAAACAATTTATGCATAAGAAAAAGGAATAAATGATTGTTTTTAAAGGTGATTATTTACTCTCCAAACTCCAGATACTCGCATCCTGTCTGGCATGTCACTGTGCCTGTCTTTCCGTCTATGCGGAATTTTGCTTCTGTAACAGTCTGCGTCTGCTTGTTCGTGAACAATACTCCAGAATACCATGTCTTGTTCTGCTGATAAAGATTCACTCTCGTGTATGAATCCCCTTTTGCCTGTGCTATTGCCGTTCCGAAGCTATCCATGGATTTGCCTGCTTCCTGTTCAGTCAATTCTGCTCTAGGGATTGTCGGGCATCTGCTTGCAAGTTTTTTTGCGATCCGTCCCAGCATACATATATTTTGGTGCATCCTGATAAAAGAGCGATAGACAACACTAATAGTATAACGAACCATTTCATGACATCAGACTAGGACAAGGTTTTTATAAAGTTTGTGGGGATTATTTCTTCCTATAACCAAAAAATGCGAAGAATGCAAAAAACGCAAAAAACCCGAACAACCCATAATTTTTTGTAGGAATCCCTATTAATCCCAATATTCCGAATAGCCCAAAATATCCTATTTTCCACATGTCTTCTTGTTTCATAAGATATTGATGGATTAAATGCTTAATAAAATTTACTGAAATTCGTTATCTTTATAAAAACCTTTTATTTCCGTTAAAGCATAGCGAGGTAATTAAAATGACACTGGTTGGTTTGAATTTCACGAAGATAAGCGCTGAGAGGATGGGCGCTTCTGAGAATGTCAGGGTAGAGAGCAATGTTGCAATCACTAATGTTGTTGAAGCGAAGATGCCTGATCCTAAGAAGGCCATATTGAAGTTTCAATTCTTGTTCACGGCAAAATTTGAGCCGAATATAGGCTTGATTGAGCTGAAAGGCGAGCTTATTGAGATGTATGATAAGGATTTAGGTGCTAAGATATTGGAAGGATGGGGTAAGACTAAGAGCCTGCATAAGGATGTTGCTCCAAGGATACTTAATGCGATATTGGCAAAATCAAATATTGAGGCAATAATCATGAGCAAGGAGCTCGGGTTGCCAAGTCCTGTACAGATGCCTAAGGTAGAGATAAAACCAAAGGCGACTGCACCAGCAGAAAGCAAGCCAGAATCTAAGCCTGAAAAGGGCAAAAAGAAGTAAATTTATATACTCTTTTTCTTATTTTTTTATTAGATGAATTATAGATTAATATTACCAATATTGTTTTTCAGTTTATTATTCTCTAGTTTGGCCTATGGATGCGGCTGCGGTATTGCTCTTGAGAATATAGAAATCTTCAATCAATTAAAAGAGACTCAGGCATATCTATTGATAGATGTTCAAAGCGAGACAGAGTATGTTGAGATGCCTTATTTTAGGATGGTATCTATGGAAGAGCCTCAGGATGTAAAGATTGTCTTTCCAATAGATCAGATACCTTATGATGTTCAGGGAAAGACTGTTACAGCAAGAGACTTCTTGAACACTTATGGAATGAATAGTGCAGAAGTTTTATTGAAGAAACAGAGCATAAGTGGAGTGATTGGAAAGGTCGGTTCGGATTTTAAGCAGAGCAGTCCGCCGTTATTCTTATTGTCAAACGGATTAATTGGTATGTTTGGTTTTGCGAGTTCTAAATTCGGTGATGCCACCCGCAGCAATTTTGCACAGGGGTTAGTTGCTAGATATGAATTTGAAGGCGGTGCAATGGAGATTTATGATGTTAAATCAATGGATACACTTGATGAATTTGTCAAACAACTTAACATGACTACCACAGGAGAGGTTGAACGATTGGTTGAGAAGTATAAAGATTATTATGTTGCAGTACTTTATCTTAAAGTAAA
>CAZQDS010000106.1:0-2757 GCA_964591655.1 uncultured Methanosarcinales archaeon | reverse complement strand
CGTTACTGGTGTTAATTTCTCTTTAGCAAATGGCACATGTTTTGCGGATTGTACGAATAGTTATGGTAGATGCAAAGCGCAATGTGATGGACTAAATTTCAGCGCCGGTGGCATCTGCGGATTCTATAATAGTACGGTGGCCACTTTATGTGACAATAGGGTAAAAGGTACAGAGATATTGGTCGGACCATTCAATACGACACATTCAATGTTTGTGAATTGTTGTGAAGGTGTCCCTTTTCCAAGATATCATAGGGCTGCAACAATATCCGCTTCGTCTATAAAGAATCTTGCAAAAATAGAGAAGATAGTGAGATACAATGACCAGCCAGTGAAAGTGGTAATCGCCTATTGGCCAAGCCTTGAATGATCCTTATTCTTGAATATGTACACTCGGATTTTTGTATTGACAAATCTTTTTATGTGAACGTTTAAAACGTGCAAAAGGGCCCGCGTGGCAAAATTTTTATATACGTGTTTCTAGTAACAATGAAAAGAGGTGTTTTTTGCATAACAAACTGACTAAAAAAGGATATTTTTTCATCCTAGATGCATTTATAGCGGCCACAATAATAGCCGTAAGCTTAGTTGCAATACTGAATTCGGATGTGGCTGTTGAGCAGAGGACAAAGGATTATGCGCAGGCAGATGCAATAGTTCAGTTTCTTCTTGATACTAAAATCGAGGATATAGACAATCAATATGTGAAGGATCTCATTGCAAATGGTAATATAACGAATCCGCGGAATACTGTCATGGAACAGATAGATGCATTTTATTATAAGGCCAATTATACTTGCAGCATGTTGGATTTTACTTGTGCTGGAAAGAATTATAATATGTCCATGAATCTTTTAAGAAATATCTCTGAGCCGATAATATCCCAAAAATATGGATATAGCTATGTTATAATGGATGGAGTGAGGAATTATACGGTCTATAATCGATCTTTAGATACCAAAAACGCTTCGGATTTCAGGGTGGTCACAAAGAGGATATCTTATGTCAGGTTGAATCATACAGCATTATTCCGGCCGCATATAGTGGAGTTTTCATTATGGACAAAATGAGACGACATAAAATTGGAAATATGAAGATTTTCGGCAAAAAAGCGATATTGATGACAATAACCGCATTGCTTATCTCTATATTATTTTTCATGATATACAGCAAAGAGAATATCCTCCCATCATTTTACACGAATCAGCCAGTAAACACCCGTGTGAGCGCAATGGATAATTATGTCAAGACAATCCCTACAATTTTAGGGGATTCCCTTGAGATAGCGACGTATGATGCACTCAATTCATTATATGTGATGCGTGCCTCTTCTGGTGAATTTTTTAATAATGAGATGCATTTCAAAGACGTTTTAGAGAACTGCATTACATGCGGGGCATTATCTTGCTCTGGCGTCCTTGTTCCATGTGTGGGGATGAATAATACTCATTTGACAGCAGTGGCTGATAGCTTAAGAGATTTATCCGCCCAACATATGAATATAGCCTCTTCATTCACAGTTTATGATATCACAGTAACACAGAATTATCCCTATGATGTCGATGTGACATTGGATATAGGGTACGATATTACTGATTCAAATTATGCCACGTGGAGGAAAAGGGAGAACATCAGCCGTATAGTGTCGATAATAGGATTGAACGATCCCTTGACAGGCATAGCCACTAATAAGGCAATAGAGAGAAGAATAGTGCGCAGCAGAATATGCGAGTTCAATGAGAGCTGTTGGAATCTAAATTCTACGGTCGCATTCTACAATGAGAATTCTTTCACTTATGCAGTGAACGGGACATCATTCTTATCGAGATATTGGAATAGCACGGATTCTTCATACTGTTGTGGGATAGAGACATTCGTGAAACCTACGGTGGCGATGAATGTCTCTCTTCTTGATCATTACTATTTTTCAGGGCAACATGGTTGTCCGCCTGATATAATACTTAAATATGATAATATTGCAATAAATTTTACCTTAGATTCCAGGACTGCAGGGCGGTATGGCATAAGCGATAATGGGACAATGGTCTGCAGACCTGAATGGACATAGCGGATGATTATAGTTTTGATGTCACTATATAATACTCAACAAACTTTTTATAAGGGGTTTGGGCTTATAATCACAGGGCTTAGTGGAAATCATGTCAGATGAAGTTATAAAGACAGGGGTGGATGAATTACTTGAATTGCTTAAAGATAACAATAAACTCCCCTTGATCGATGCGGCAAAAAAATTAGGTGTAGCGGTAGACGTCGTACAAGCATGGGTCGATTTCTTGGTCGAAGAAAGGATACTCGGTATAGAGTATAAATTCACCACGCCATATATCTATTTGAACAAACCTCTAGACACATTAAGGAAAGTATATGATGATATGGGGCCGATAGACCTTATGTTCTTCAAGAAGCAATTTTGGGATAAAGCAAAAAAAAACAGCATGCCAGAGAACAGGATATCGGACCTATGGAAAAACCATCTATTGCAGGAATTAGAGTTGAAAAAGAAATATTTTTTTTATGAAGCGCAAACGAGAAAGATAGTGAATATCGAGCAGGTATGGGCAGAGTATCAAAAAAGCCTATTATCAGTATAATCAACCATATATTATGATTAGTTCAAAATTCGTATGATTAATTATCAAGACAACAAGTGACTGAGATAACAAGCATGGCATACTCAGAGGTGAGCAATGGAATTGGACGAGTTCCTTGAGAAGGACATAATACATTATCTTGAGG
>CAZQDS010000105.1:0-2786 GCA_964591655.1 uncultured Methanosarcinales archaeon | reverse complement strand
CATCAAAACCCCCTATACATTGCCATAGACTAAGAAGTATTTAAATTTGATGGAAAAATTTAATAATACTCGAAAAAAACCTCTCTAATGAAACGTGAACGGAGTTGTGGCGCAATATTATTCTTAAAAGAGAACCCTATAAAATATTTGGTTATGCATTACGTTCCAAGAAGAGGCGATCACTGGGATTTCCCTAAAGGACATATGGATAATGGAGAACTGGAGGAAGAGACTGCAATACGAGAAGTGTTTGAAGAGACTGGTTTACAATTTGACTTTGTTGCCGGATTCAGGGAGATTATAACATTTTCTCCGAAAGCCGATAGAATAAAAGATGTGGTTTTCTTTTTAGGCATTCCAAAAACAACAGGAGTAAAATACATGGAAGATGAGACTTATGGACATAAATGGTTAACTTATGATGAAGCGCTAAAACAATTGACATTCGACAATTCGAGAGAATTATTGAAGAAAGCGAATAAATTTATCTCCAATTCACACTGACATCATCTGTCCTCTCGTATGGGTCGATTGTTGAAGTTTCTAATGTTGTTGTGTTGCCTGCCTTGAACATCTTTATCCCTAATACTCCTATCATCGCTGCATTGTCGACTAGGAATTGGTTTTCTGGAATTATGCATTTCGCTTCTCTTGCCTCGCACATTATTTTCGCCATCTCTTTAAGACGGGAATTGCATGCTACTCCTCCACCAAGCACTAATTCATTCTTTTCACAATGTGCCATTGCTCTCTCAGAAACTTCTAATAACATGGCGAATACTGTCTCTTGTACTGAATAGCATAAATCTTCCTTTTTCTCTTCTGTGTCACACTCTCTTATCATGCCTTTCAATAATGTGAACATCCCTGAGAATGATACATCCATGCCCTTTACTGAGTAAGGCAATTCGATATATTTTGCTCCTCTAGCTTTTGCTCTTGCTGCCATCTCATCTATCTTCGGGCCTGCAGGGAATCCTAATCCTAACTCTCTTCCGAAACTGTCTAAGAAATTTCCTATGCCCATGTCTAATGTCTCTCCAAACACGCGATATTTCCCTCCATCATACGCGATGACTTGAGTGTTCGCCCCAGACGCATATAATAGGACAGGATCCTCTGAATTGTAGATGGATGCGATCTCTAAATGTGCGACACAATGGTTCACACCGATCAATGGGATATCATTGTTTATGGATAATGATCTCGCTGCTGCTGCACCAATCCTTAATGCATGCCCAATCCCCGGTCCTTGAGAGAATGCTATTAAATTAATTTGCTCTAATGATTTTCCTGACTTATGCAATGCATCTTTTATCACTTGATCAAAACATTCAACATGATGCTCACTGAGTTCTGCTGGTATGATACCGCCCTTTTCAGTCTTATACATATCCCTGATGTTGCTCAAGATATGGAATTCTCCTTTCTCGTATTGGATTACTGCCGCTCCGAAAGTATGTGCAGTAGATTCAATAGCTAGACAAGTGATTTTCATACTTTATGGAGAAATAGCTAGTTTAAATTGGTTACGGAATTCTAATTGAACAATTCAGGATAACCCCCTTTGACATAACTAAGGAAAACATCATCTTTACCTGTATATCCCTTCACAAAATTTCCTACAACTTCAGGATCAACAGCCCTATCAGAAATCCTATTGAATACATCTTGATAAGTCCTACAACCATTCCTATTCATATACTTCAAGAATTCTAACTGATTCTGGACTCCTTCTCTGACGCCCTTATAATCAGGGTCTTCTATCATCAACTCATACGCAGCAATAAAGAAGCCTAAATCATTCTTCTTAGTCGCATATTCAAACATTACATCAATATTACCCATAAAAGACGGGAATCAAGAAGGGTTTAAATGGGTTACGGAAAAAGAGAAGGAGTGAAAAAATAGTCTAAAATTTATCATACCCCATACCAAAACCCAATAATAGAGCCCCGATAATATATAGAATAATCATTGTTAATACACTTGGAAAAAATGGACTTTCTGGAACTTTAATTTTGTATATAATAGACATAGAACAAACTATTAATACAAATAACTCGACGCCTATTATTCTTTTAATTTTGTTTTTCATTTTTTACAAACAACTTTTCTATAATTCCGGTAAATATCACAACCATTGATACAATTAATCCAAATATTAAACTATAATCATCTATTTGTTGAAAGAGCGGTACATTAAAAAGTTTACCAATAAGAAAAAATAATATTATAAAACCAGAATTAAGAGTTGCTGCATCAAATATCGAATCCCAAACCAAATCTTTAATACTTTTAAATTTCTTCTTAACAATATAAACAATCAATATAAATATAAATGAAATTAACAATAATAAAACTATTAATTGCAGAGAAGTTATCATCTAAGAAACCTCCTGATTGGCAAATAACTAAGAATTAATCCTATCAAGGCGCCAACAAATGCTCCTTGAATATTCCCAAAAAAATATCCAAAAATCATACCTAAAAGCGTGTAGCTTACTTGCTTGGTTCGTGCAATCATAAATTAGGAATTGAAATTATATATTAAAATGTTTCTATAGCTCTCGCTACTCCTATAATTTCATTGTAGAAAAAAATAGTAAAAACCGTGTATAGTTTGTCTTGATTATAACGGAATTGTTGGGGACTGCGGGCTGAACATCTCGCTTGCGCTTGATGCTTACACCCCAGTTCCATTAAACTCATCTTCTATGAGTATTCCTCATGTCTCTTTTCAAGGTGGGTTTCTGGCTTAGATGCTTTCAGCCATTATCCCTTAT
>CAZQDS010000104.1:0-2906 GCA_964591655.1 uncultured Methanosarcinales archaeon | reverse complement strand
CTTTCATCCGAAAAATCCTCCACCACCAACGTTACCGTTAGGATAACCTGGTGTTGTCTCGTCAATGACTGGTTTTCCAGTCCTGAAAACATCATTCTTTATAGACCTGCAGAACTCCTGCGCATCATCCCCCCTATCAGGGAAGTTTCCAGTGAATGACATGCATATTTGCGTATATTTCTTATTAGACAAGATTGCAGTCGCCTTGCTATCATAACTGTATGCACTTAATGTCTTATCCGGCGAATATCCATTCAAAGTCCCTTGAGGACCTTTCAATCTTACATTGAATTTCACATCTCTTGACACAGGGCCGACAAGGTATGTTATCGTGTATAGATAAGTATCGTTATTAGTGCCATTACCATAATCAAGCGATTCTGCGCCATAAGTGAGGACAAGCTTACATCCTTGCCCTGGAGCATTATAACAACTATAAACAGTCCCTTCTGGCTGATCAGTGCCTGCAATGAAAGGACCATTGTCAGGATTGCAGAGATTATTCTTCCAAATCTCAGGGTCGACAGCATCAGCGACCTCAGTTATATATTCGCCAACACCCCACTTATCAGCCCAGTATTCTGCAGTCAAGAACTTGCGGAGACCGAGCTGGTTCAATAATAGATTAACAAGTACTGTCGCCTTTTCTTTTAGTTTATATATCCTGTATGCGTCTCGCGCAGCGGATAGGTTTTCAAGTTTAGATTCTCTACTCTGTGAAACATTAACGTATTCACCATACTTCTTATTAAGGGTTCCCGCACCCTTAGTGAAATTAGTGGTCCAATTCAATTTACTTATCTCATCTAAATGTATAGCATTTGGAGTGCCATCAGAATTATATGTTATTACTCTAGCAACATTGTCGCCATTCTTGTAATATAAGACATTATTCTCAATATAATAGTACTCGTTTAGACCAGGATTTGTATCTCCCTCATAAATTCTTTTCGGATCTCTTGGTAAAATATTTATAAGACCATTATAGTTTTTCTGATTATTGCTTATTGGCGTATTATCTATGACATTCTGTGCACCCCAATTAGTCTTTGTCCCTATATATAATTCATTACTCTCTATATTCCTCAACATTTTTTTATATTCTTCAATAGCAATCTTGTAACGTATTGTAGGATCATTCTGAATCTGTTCATTAAGTTTTGATGAGGTATTACCTGCGCCACCGGTTTCTGACCCGAACCTTGTGAAATATGCTGAAAGCATAGCGTTTGATGCAGTAGAGTATGTTGATAGATTGCCTACATTTTGTATCAAAGGATATTCTGTGTTATGTCCCTTATTGTATGTGTCAACTCTTTTATTCCATTCCTCGATTTTCTCTTTTCTTAAAGCCGGATCATCAGAGCCATGTGCCTGTATCAATAAATATGTATCAGGCATAAGAGGTCCGAATCTCTTCATCATATCCATCTGTACCTGTTGATCTCTTGTTGGAACGAATTGTGGTAAGGGTATCCCAAATAATTGGTTATTCGGATAACAATCTGGCCCCACACATCCTGCTGATTGACAGAAGTCTCTTGTCTCTTGGTAATAGAAATCGCCTGACATCCTCGTTTTTTTCTGACCAGATATATATTCTTGTATCGCATGTGGCAAATTACATGAAATTATTGCCACATCACTTGTCACGTCTGTACATACTCCACTGTCTCTTATATACCCTAATATGAAAACCAATCCATGACCATAAGACATTCGTATAGTGTCTGCCATGTTAGAGAATAGATTCTTCCCGATTCGTACATATGGTAATTCAAATGCCTCGCCGACTATTATTGAGCATGTCTTTGATGCCTTCATGACTTCACATTGGCTTACATCCAGGCCAGAAGCACCATAAACCTTCAGACATTCTAGATATTCGCAATCTATCTGTCTATACTTATTAAGATTATAAACTATTCCGGGTATACATAATTTCTGTGCAGACATCACTAGACTATTTTTCAGATCTGAATTTGTAAGCCCTTCAGTCAATTCATCCCCAATCCCGCCTGGAAGAATCTTTCCTGTTTCTTTAATATCATTTGCTAACCCTTGATCAAGTGTTAGTGGAGTATTCCATTCTAAATTGCAACTCATGAATTGGCATGCTTGGCCGATTATTCCCATTCCTGGCAATTCCTGTGTTTGCCCAGGATTAATAACAACATCCTCTGCTGCGACCGGATCATAGAATACACTCTCTAAATCTTTGAATACACTATATGCGTTTCCTCCAACGACCTGCAGATTTTTCATTCCAGGGATAAACTGCAATCCCATTCCTGCCAATTGTATCGCCACTCCAGACATTCCAGCATAATCTAGTGTACTCTTTAACGTACAGATATTTTGTGCTGTCACCATGAATTTATCTAAATTTGCTAAAAGGGAAGAATAATCATCTGTCGTTGATTCTTCCAAATTTTTTATCCTGTTGACGTATTCTTCTCCAGGGGCATCGAATTGACTGTTCCTTAGTTTGAACGGCACTTCAATCATCAATATTTGCGGCTTCTTATAGACATAATTGCCCTCGCGTACAAATGCGGAGACATTGCATATCACTCTAGTGTCATCAGCGAACACATTATATCCTCCTGATGATTGGGTGAATGTGAAATCAATCCTGTGGTCATGCCCCACTCCCTTGTATGTGTCTGCAAGTTTTATTTCAGAGAATAAATAAGACGCATCAGCAGTATCGCCATCCCTCTCCCGCAATATGCAATTCTCTAAGGATAGTTCTTGCGATAATAATTCCACGTTCTGGCCCTGTCTCACAGAAACAGAATAGTATGCGTATGCATGCATAGGAATGCTGTTGAATTCTGCAAGCTGCAACACTGCCCTATTAAGGCTTGAAGGAACGGTCTTTGAATAACTTGCACGCAAGTTTG
>CAZQDS010000103.1:0-2934 GCA_964591655.1 uncultured Methanosarcinales archaeon | reverse complement strand
CCTACACTCAATGTCCAGGCGAAAAATAATGTTGGGATACAGCCAAAACCTAAGGAAACGGTCGTAAGGTCTGATGAGCTTGATTTCATGTGAAAAAATATATAAAGCATTAGCAGATATAGCTTAAAATGGATGTGATGATCAAAGCTCAGAAGAACGAGATTACAGAGCATCATATTTATTCTAGGCTCGCAAAGAAATCGAGGAATCAAGAAAACAGGAAGATCCTTGAAAGATTGGCTGCTGACGAGCTAAAGCATTACGGCATATTGAAGAAGCATACACAAAAAGATTTTTCTCCCAAAAGGTTCAAGGTCTGGATTTACTCATTCCTTGCGACACTTTTCGGCATAGCATTCACTATCAGATTGATGGAAAAAGGCGAAGAATATGCGCAACAGCTTTATTCTGCACAGAAAGATAAGGATTTCAAAGTGCTCCTTGTCGATGAGCATAGGCATGAGAAAGAGTTGATAGGGATATTGAAGGATTCGCGTGTAGAATACGCTGGGGCAATAGTCCTTGGATTGAATGATGCGCTTGTCGAATTGACCGGCGCCCTCGCCGGATTGAGTCTTGCGATCGCTAATGGAAAGCTTATTGCAGTCATTGGAGGAATCACCGGTTTTGCTGCAGCAATGTCCATGGCTGCATCAGCATATCTCTCTTCAAAAGAAGACAAGGACGGCAAAGATGCGATAAGAGGCGCGACATATACCGGGATAGCTTACTTATTCACTGTGGCATTGCTTATTATGCCATTCATCTTCATAAGCAAAGTATATCTGGCGATGACATTTATGCTCTGCATAACCTTGATCATAATAGGTTCATATACATTCTATATCTCGATCGCTAAGGGCATAAAGTTCTGGCCTAGGTTCATCGAGATGGCATTGATATCATTGACTGTCGCCGGGATAAGCTTCATCATAGGATGGCTTGTCAGGACTTATATCGGTGTTGATGCATGAGAGAATACTTCGAGAATTGGAAGAGAGAGCTGCATGAGCATAAATATCTTATACTTATCTCCATCCTAATACTGATATGCGCAGGCATAATAAACATCTCTGCAGGGACATATGTCGACCAAGCGAACACCTCACCTGTTAATGACATCATACTGGATAATATACCGACTATAAATCTTGAGCCATTATTCAGCTGGGGCGCCATACTCTTCTTTTTCGTATTGTTATTATACTTGTTGTTCTTCAATGTCAAAAGATTCCATAGTGCGGCATTCGCATTCAGCGTCCTCATACTTGTCAGGAGCTTCTTCATAGTGTTGACCCATCTGGGAAAGCCTATCGATGCAGTCGAGCTTGGATCGCTTCCAGGGATATACAAGATATTCAATTTCCATAATGACCTGTTCTTTTCAGGACACGCAGCGATGCCATTCATGGCATTCCTGCTTTTCAGGAACGAGAAGATAGCGTGGTTCTTCCTTCTGACGACCATGGTGATGTCCATAACCGTGTTGGCCATGCATCTGCATTATAGCATAGACGTATTCGCAGCATTCTTCATCACTTATGCGATATACACATTCAGCAATTGGTTCGATGGATGGTTCAAGGAGAAATATTTCAGTGAAAGATAAAGTGCTCCCGCCGAACTATGAACTTTTTGTTAATTTTTGGAGCAATTTTAACATTTCTTTTCACTAACATAATGTGGAGGATTTCCACTTCTGCTCCGAACATACAAATCTTTATCAGAGTACTTCTCAAGTATATATTCCCATGTTTCTTGTTCAGTATTTTCCGTTATTTTTTTCTCTAAAGCACCTACTCTAAGAGTGCCACAAGATATATGAGCACCTCTACTTCTCGATGTGATGGTTTCATCTTGCGGAGAAAATTCATATGTTTCGTCCGCATTCCATTCCTCAACAATTTTCTTTGCAGTCAAACCTTTAAATACTTGAGGAGTCAGCCTTTCAAAAATAAAATACTTATTCTCGTGCTCTACAAGAGTAACAGCATTATCATCGATTAAACCTTCATACTTTTTTTTGATTTTTTTATTGAAAAAATCCTCAATTTTTTCTCCAAAATAAATTCCGCCGATGAAACCGGCGCCTATTATTGGGAACATAAGACCTTTGATTAGCGCATCACTCGGCTCGTAATCGAAACCTGCAAACGCAGCAGAAGTGGTACACACAAGCACAGCTATTCCGCCTGCAGCTTTTGAATACCCCCACCAAGCATCATAAACAACATCACCCGGAAGGCGTTTACCATCCTGGTTGTAACCCTTTTTTATTTTTTGTATCTTTTTTTCGAGATTCATTTTTACCCCTTGAGTGTTTATCACTCAATAGTAAGTATTGTTTATCTACTATATTAATTTTAGTTCCCCTGTACAGGTACACCTATTAGAAAAATTTAAATATATACAGAAATTAGCTATCTGAATGGATGCAACTCCTCTAAAAGAAGCAGGACTAACTGATGGGGAGATTAAAGTATATCTATCACTGTTAGAAATCGGTTCTTCCACAATTGGACCAATCCTGAATCAGTCAGGTATAACTAAGTCCATGATATATCGAATTCTTGATAAGCTAATCAAGAAAGGGCTGGTTTCATACATAATTAAGGAAAAGACAAAGCATTATCAAGTAACTCAGCCACAGAAACTTCTGGATTATGTTGATTCCAGAGAGAAACAGCTAAAACATAATAGGGATAAAATTCAGGAAATGATCCCACAATTGCTTCTAAAACAACAGATGACAAAGAAAAATGAGGCAAATATCTATGAAGGATTCAAAGGATTAATAACTGCATATGAGAACAGGTATCAGAAATTGAAAAAAGGTGATGAAGTTGTCTTATACGGCCTGCCACCAGAACAGCCAGGATTCCATCATTCATTTTGGAAGAAGAACCATCAGAAACTATCAAAGCTTGGAATCAG
>CAZQDS010000102.1:0-2943 GCA_964591655.1 uncultured Methanosarcinales archaeon | reverse complement strand
CTCAAGACTTTTCCGGAAGCTTCACCCTGATCAGCACCATCATCTATGATCCATTCAGATACGGCACTGCCGAATCCTCCTATAAGGCTATGTTCCTCTAATGTGCATACCAGCTTATGTTTTGAGAATGATTCTGAAAGTGTTTCGCTATCCAAAGGTTTTACAGTGTGAAAACTTATTACTGTACATGAGATTCCCCTAGATGAGAGCTCGTCTGATAATTGCATAGCTGTAGGAAGTATGTTGCCTGTACTGAGAAGGCACACGTCTTCCCCTCTCTTCATGGTTATTGCCTTTCCTATCCTGAATTCAGGGACTTTATCATGCATGTTGGGCTCTCCCTTCTTTCCCATCCGTATATATACTGGACCGTTATGTTTCAACGCGGCATTCAATGCCGCCCTGACCTCCATAGGATCTGCAGGACATATGACTGTCATATTAGGCAAAGATCTCATCACAGCAATATCCTCACAAGAATGATGAGTAGGTCCAAGTTCCGCATACCCCAGTCCGGCACCAACACCGACTATTATTACAGGCTGGTTTTGGTAGCACAAGTCGTCTTTTATATGTTCGAAACATCTGAATGTTATGAAAGGAGTTATAGTATAGGCTATAGGTCTGAATCCGCACAACGCAAGACCCGCTGCGACTCCAATAGTATTTGACTCTGCAACACCAGTATTATAGAACCTTTCAGGAAATGCGGCCTTATATTTGTCGAACAGCTTATTCCCGATATCAGCCGACAGCATGACTATCCTATCATTCTCTCCTGCAAGTTTCAACAATTCATCCGTAAATGCATTTCTCATTCCAAGCTCATCTCCTTCTTCGCAGCAATTATCTCTTCTTTCGTCGGTGATCTGTAGTGCCAATTATTATCATCTTCCATGAAGCTTGCGCCCTTCCCTTTTACAGTATTGGCGACTATCATCGTAGGAACATGATCTTTTCCAGACATCATGTTCTTCTTTATCTCATTTTTCACTGATGTAAGGGTGCCCACAAGCTCTTTCATGTCATGGCCGTCAATCTCATGCACATTCCATCCGAAAGACCTCCATTTCTCAGCCAAGGGAGGAAGGTTTAAGACTTCGTTGCTCCTTGCTGTAGCTTGCCACTTATTATAGTCAAGTATTACGACAAGATTCCCGAGCTTCTTTGCTGGAGCGAAAAGTGAAGCCTCCCATGTGCTGCCCTCATTGCATTCTCCATCGCTTATGATGACGTAAGTTATATATTTCTTCTTGCTTATCTTTGCGGCAAGCGCGATGCCTAAACCCATAGACAGTCCGTGTCCCAATGAACCAGTAGATGCTTCCACACCAGGCATGCAATTCAGTGTCGGATGCTCAAACATCGTCGAACCATCTCTAGAGTACCCGTCAAGCTGGTCTATAGGGAAGAATCCCCTGTATGCAAGTGTGGTGTATAATGCCGCTGCTGCATGACCTTTGCTGAGGATGAACCTGTCCCTGTCCGGGTCATGAGGATTCGTCTCATCGATATCAAGTGCGTGCCAGTAAAGTGCAACAAGCAAATCCGTACAACTCAATGATGACCCGAGATGTGCAGCGCCAGTCTGGCTGGAAAGCTGCATTATCTTTATTCTCATCTCTTTAGCGAGCCTTTCAGAATCAATGATGTCCGGAACATTTTGTTTTTTTATCATGTTTTTTCATCACACCCAGTCATCACACCTCACCATCGAGCGCGTGATGATACGCTATTTGAGATGTATCTCCTTCATCTTAGAGATGTTATGATATAACGGATTGCTCAATCCATCTTTTATCAAGCCTTTGTTGTATGCATCAATCAATGAAATTACTGCATCTTTCAAGTCATGCTTGCATTCAAATTTCAGCACCTTGTGCGCCTTGTCAGTGTTCACCTTGTATGACCGGTTATCGTTGTTCGGGACGACCTCGAATGATATATCGTCATATCCCTCGGCATACTCGTTTACCACGTCCCTGACCATCTCTCCAATCTGCATCATTGTAAGGTTAGCAAAAGAGACATTGAATGCCTGCCCATTAATCAGATGCCCTGGAGCTTCAAGCATCAATTCATAGAATCGTATCATGTCCTTGATATTCAGTGCAGGTCTCATCTGCGACCCGCCGAATATTTTTATCTTATGGTTGATCAAAGCATGTATAGTCAATATGTTAACGCTCAAATCAAGTCTTAACCTAGGGGTGTAGCCACATAATGTGGCGGGTCTTACAAAAACATATTCTGTGTCCCCAATTTCACCTGATGATATTAGTTTTTCGACTTCAAGTTTATATTTTGCATAATCAGTTGTTGGTTCTGCCAATATGTCTTCCGTAACTTCGACACCTTCAGGCTTCACACCATACTGGCTAGTAGAGCTTGCGACGATAAGCCTCTTTATCCCATTTTTCTTGCATGCTTCCAGTATATTGAATGCCGCATCATAATTTATTGATTTGCCAAGCAACGGATCCAAATCAAAACTTGGGTCGTTCGATATGCATGCCAGATGTATCATCGCATCATGGCCTTTAGAAGATTCAACCAACATCTCCTTATCCCTAATGTCACCTTTTATCTGCTTAAGGTTCGGATGTTCTGGAAAAAAATATTCATACATATATAAATCATAAACTGTAACATTATATCCTTTGGCAAGCAATTTAGGCACCAGTGCACTGCCAACATATCCTGCTCCACCTGTAATGAAAATTTTTTTGAATCTCATATAATCATCCCCTAATAGGAGATTATGTGGTTTTATATACTTTATGGAAAAGGATGCGTCATAAATAAATAAAAAAATTTATAAATTCTCCTCAGATATATAAATCCAACATGTTGTTGGGCAAGCAGAGATTAAGAGAGCAGAAGGAGGTAATAATCTCATTATCTGTAGTTTTACTCTTTCTTTTATTTTTCAATTATCTTATG
>CAZQDS010000101.1:0-3006 GCA_964591655.1 uncultured Methanosarcinales archaeon | reverse complement strand
ATGTATTTTAATTTTTTATAATATTTTTCATGATATAAGTTTGTATAACAAACAATCACAATTAACAAAAAACACGGAGGTACGAAAATGAAGTAATGACGAACTCACGCAGTTCGTGAGGACGTCGCTTTTACTTAATTTTTTCGCAAAAAATTATGGGAGAAAAAATGGTTGACAAGGTCATCAGGATCATGCAGAAGCCTGATTATATTAGGAATATCGCTACATGCGCACATATCGATCATGGGAAGACGACTTTCTCAGATAACCTTTTATGGGGTGCTGGTATGATGTCTGAAGAGCTTGCAGGCAAGGCTTGCTTGCTTGATTTCCATGAGGATGAGATGGCTAGAGGGATAACTATTGATGCAGCTAATGTATCTATGGTTCACGCTATTGATGGCCAAGAGTATTTGATCAATCTTATTGACACTCCTGGTCACGTTGATTTCGGTGGAGATGTCACAAGAGCAATGAGAGCTGTTGATGGCGCAATAACTTTATGCTGCGCTGTTGAGGGCATCATGCCTCAGACAGAGACAGTGTTGAAGCAAGCCTTAAGAGAAAGAGTTAAGCCTATATTATTCATCAACAAGGTAGACAGGCTTATCAAGGAAGTCAAATTGACGCCTGAAGCGATGCAAGAGAGATTCATGAAGATAATCAATCATGTCAACAAATTGATCCTTGACATAAGCCCAGACATGGGCCCTAAGTGGCAAGTCAATGTTCTTGATGGAAGTGTCTGCTTCGGAAGCGCATTCCATAATTGGGCATTATCTGTCCCTTACATGAAGAAGAAGGGGATAAGTTTCAAGGATATAATTGATGCTTACGAGAATGATGCATGGAAAGAATTGAAGCATAAGGCACCATTGCATGAAGTAATACTTGATGCAGTGATCAAGCATCATCCTAGCCCTGTCAAGGCTCAAGAATATAGGATTCCAAAGATATGGCATGGTGATCTGGAGAGTCCATTAGGACAGCAATTGTTGCATGCAGACCCTAAAGGAACGCCTGTGTTTATCATAACAAAAATAGTCATTGACCCGCAAGCGGGAGAGATATCTGCTGGAAGGATATTCGGTGGAACAATGCATAAAGGAGATATGGTGCGTCTTAATAGGGCAAAGACTGATGTCAGGGTACAGCAGCTTTACATCTATAATGGTCCTAAAAGAGAGATCGTCGATAATATTCCCGCCGGAAACATCATTGGTGTCGGCGGATTGAAAGGCGCGTATCCTGGTGAGACTGTGAGTCTTGGAGAGATTGAGCCTTTTGAGCAGATAACACACATCTTTGAGCCTGTAATGACTAAAGCAATAGAAGCAAAAAGACCATCTGATCTTCCTAAACTTGTCGAAGTCCTTATACAAGTCTCTAAAGAAGATCCGAGTATCGTTGTGGAAATTAATCAGGAGACCGGTGAGCATCTGCTTTCTGGAATGGGAGAGCTTCATCTTGAGATCATAGAGAACAGGATTAAGACAGAGAAAGGCGTAGAGATCCAATCAAGTCCGCCTATTGTTGTATATAGAGAAACCATATTCAAGAAAACACCTGAGGCTTTCGAGGGAAAATCGCCTAACAAACACAACAAGTTTTATTTCACTGTTGAGCCATTAAGCGATGAATTGAAGGCCGCAATCAAGTCTGGTGCTATAGGTTCTGGAAGAGTCAAGAAGAATCAACAGGATCTTTGGAAGGCTTTAGAGGAAGCAGGCATGGATAGTAAAGAATCCAGAAAAGTCAGGGATGTATTCAATGGTAACATCTTGATGGATGGTACAAGAGGTATCGTTCATATAGGAGAAGTCATTGAGATGGTCTCTGATATGTTTGAAGATGTTATGATGAAAGGCCCGTTAGCAAAAGAGCCTTGCATTGGTGTCAAGGTAATACTTGAGGATGTTAAGCTGCATGAGGATGCAATCCACAGGGGTCCTGCACAGGTCTATCCTGCAGTCAGGGAAGGTATTAGGGGCGCAATGATGTTGTCTAATCCTTTGATGTTCGAGCCTGTTCAAGTCATGCAGTTCGATGCACCTGTTGAATTCATGGGAGAGATCTCAAAATTGATATCTTCCAAGAGAGGACAATTGCTTGACATGCAGCAAGAAGGAAACCAGATTGTTGTCAAAGGAAAGCTTCCTGTAGGTGAGATGTTCGGATTATCATCTGACTTGAGGTCTGCAACAGAAGGAAGAGGGAATTTCTTTGTCCTTGACCAGACTTTCGAGAAGCTGCCTGAAGAATTGCAAGGAAAGATAATCTCCCAGATCAGAAACAGGAAAGGCTTGAAAGGAACTGAAGACGAGCAGTCTGAGTGATTGTGAAAATATTTTTTTATTTATTTTATATTTATTTCTAAATATATTAAGTACTTATTAGTAGTTACAAAATCAAAACATTTATAAAAACATTAAATCAACAAATATCATGGGAATGAAAGTTAAGAAAAACATAAACAAATGGTTCGAAACAACAAGAAGAAAAAATTGGCCGAGCATAGATGATGCAGCAAACACATTAATTAATAAATATGAAAAAGCGATAAGTAAACGCCCGGACAGCAAGAGATATGAGCCAAATATGATACACGACCCGGCAATCTATAGTATCGTAAGAAAAGCAATCACTATAGGAGTGGCAACAGGGATAGCGATAGCAACATGGTATTTTAGTGGGTGCAATGAAAAAGAACCAGATAAAGAATATAATAAATTCATAAACTATTCTTCAAATGTATCTATTCAAAAATAATCAATTTTTTCTATTCTTTCAATAAATAATTCTATCGTATATAAAAACAAAATCTTTATAAATAGCCTAAAATTCCTTATGAATTACGGATAATTGACCTTTGGGGGGTCATATCATATTTAAATGAGAGAGGAATATTAGGAGGTCATAAAATGGCAAAAGAGAAAGAGCACATAAATCTTGTATTTGTAGGGCATGTAGATCACGGAAAATCAACAACAGTCGGAAGATTATTGT
>CAZQDS010000100.1:0-3063 GCA_964591655.1 uncultured Methanosarcinales archaeon | reverse complement strand
GACCTTTGCTTGGAATATAGCAAGGTATTGCTTAAGCATGAGAAACGGTCTGATTTCCTCAAATTCATATCTTATTTTGGAATACTCATAACTGCCGCATCATTGTTGATTGCGGGATTCGTGATGGAGTTCATACCACTTAATGGCGCCGTCATAGATCTGGGTTTTGCCGGTCTTCCGGAAATGACCTTCAAGATATTCGGTTACCTGTTGATATTCGAGATCACTGCAATAATGTTTATACTCTCTGGGTACCTGCTTTCATTGATCAAGGATGCAGAGATGTTATTCACCGCAGACATGAATCTTTTGGGGTTTCTCAAGAATTATTTTTCTGATACGGTATCGTCATACAAAATATTCAGCAAGAACAATAAAGTATACCTTTTGATGGTTGCGACCATATCGACGACTGTGTTGCAGGTAGTCGGCAATAGTTATTACGGAATTTTTATCTATGAACGTTTCAAGACACAATTTTTAGGCGGGTTCTTGAATGTGGCTGTAGTCTTTGTTGTTGCGCTCATAGCATCTTTAGTCGGAAGCATGCTGACCAAGAAATTTGCCAAGTCACTGGGGGAGGCGCCGATGTTGGTGTTCGGGACATTATTGATATCTCTGATGCCGCTCACCATGTTCTTCAATCCAAAGCTTTATGCCATTGCACTTGCTGCGGCATTATCGGTCGTGGGAGGCGTGATAGTCGGTATTGCCCAAGGATTGTTGGCTGAGCGCTTGATGAGTGAGTCAGAATTGAAAATATTCTTCTCCAGCATGGGTTTCGTAAGCATAATCCCGATATTGTGCATAGGTGCACTAGGTGCAATAATCGCGCAAGCATTGGGGTTGCCTCAACTATTCTTTTATTTAGGGGTGGCACTTGCGTGCATCGTCATGCCTATATACTTCGTAATAGTCTTGATTGTGGATGCAGAGTATAGGAAGGAAATGAAAAAATAACATCTCTTTACATTTCTTTATAGATGCTCATCCTCTTTACAAAAATTTATAAATTTCTCATGGATTCTCATTTAGCATGGTTGTTGGGAAAGGTGTCAAGGGTCAGATTGTTTCCGGAAAGTTCGGTGAGCTTATCGCTAGGCAGAAGTCTGATTCACAGTTTGAGCTAGGAGAGATTCTGATTGCGGAAGATTCCGGGTTGAAGTTCTTCTTGCAGATATATGACCTCCAGTATGGCTCTCAGATAAGCCAGCAGAATCTTGAACTGATTTCTGGAATGTCATTGGAGGAGGATTCGAGCATAGAGTTTATGGATAAGAAATTACGGAATTATAAGATGGCATTCCTTAAGCCATTGATAACCCTTAACGGCAATAGTTCCTCATTGTCCAAATCTCTTCCTGAACCATTCACTAATCTTCGTGAGATAAATTCTTCCGACATGTCATTCCTGGTCAAGCCTCAGAACCCTTTATTGATAGGCAATCTAAGGAGTGGCTCTAAAACATTGGATGTGCCTGTGTTCCTTGACAGCAAAGATGTCTTGACTCATCATGTACTAGTATCTGGGACGACTGGAAAAGGGAAGAGTGTGTTGATGAAAAACTTATTATGGGAATTGACCGGGCATTCTGGATTGCTTGTACTGGACCCTCATGATGAGTATTATGGGAGGAATGGTCTGGGGCTTAAGGATAAAGGTGGCGCCATTTATTATACTTCGAGAGATGTCCCTCATGGTGCAAGGACTTTGAAGATAAATCTCAATGTCTTGCGCCCAGGACATTTTGCTTGTCTTGATTTCTCTGATGCGCAGGAGCAGGCGATGAATGCATATTACAGAGAATATGGGAATAAATGGGTTGAATCGATAATCATTGACAAACCGTTGAACGGCGTCAAGTTCAATGATGCGACAGTCAATGTTTTGAAGAGGAGAATGATGTATCTCCTTGATTTGGATTTTTATGAGTCGCAGGTTTTTTGCAATGGAATATTCGATGTCGCTGCTGGAGAATCGACCATAAAATCAATCTCAGATGATTTGGTCAACTCTAAGACTGTGATTATTGACACGAGTAATTTCTCCGGGCAGATAGAGCTGCTAATAGGTTCATTGATTGCCACTGAAGTCTTTAATAAGTACAAGCATTTTAAGATGAATGGTCAGTTGAGTGAAAAACCTGTGATCAGCATAGTCCTTGAGGAAGCGCCACGTGTGCTCGGCAAGGATGTCTTGGAGCGTGGCGGGAATATTTTCTCTTCTATCGCCCGCGAGGGCAGGAAGTTCAATGTCGGCTTGATTGCAATAACACAGCTTCCAAGCCTTATCCCTAGGGAGATCCTTGCGAACATGAACACCAAGATAATACTTGGCACTGAGATGTTGAATGAAAGACAGGCAATCATCGAGAGTGCAAGTCAGGATCTTTCTTCTGATTCAAGGAATATTGCCGCATTGGATAAGGGCGAATGTATTGTATCGAGTAATTTCTCTAAATTCGCGATCCCTGTCAAGATTCCTTTCTTTGATGAGCGAGTGAAGAGTATATTCTCTGAGAAAAAGGCAGAAAATTCTAATGTAAAGAGCAGTTTTCCAGGGCTAAAGTGATGAAATACATATTTGTTACTTATGAGTGGTTATAAATCGAAAAATTTATAATGTGCGAATTCTTGCGTTTTGGGCGTTATCGTGCCTGAATTTCGGCTTTTAGGGAATGGATGGAAGCTGGAATTCGTGAAAGAAATATATCTTCGTAAAAATTGGTTAGTAGAGTATGAGTCGATTAAAAAAGAAGTAGAGATTCGCTTTGGCGTGGAATATCTTCGCAATTTCACGAAGATAATGGCAAGAATTGCGCAGTATCATTATAAGAAAAAATCGATGCTTCTAGGCAAGGAACGAGAATTGTACGCATTTCTCATGGAGAAAGGACACAATCCATTCAAAATATACAGATGGTGTTTGATTGAAAGAATTCCAGAAGCGATAAGGTTTCAATTAAAGAATGGAATGATTAATCAGAAGACAGCATTGCACATGCATTTCAAAAATCGGCATGAAAGCGAGAATTCAATTTGTGTCGCTATTAGAGTTCAAGG
>CAZQDS010000099.1:0-3139 GCA_964591655.1 uncultured Methanosarcinales archaeon | reverse complement strand
TGGTTTAAAAAAAGCATACATCTAAAGGTGCAAAGATAACTGACGACATGCTGGCTATAAAACAGCCTGGAACAGGCCTGCCTCCTAAAAGCATATATTCAATGATAGGAAAAACGGCAAGAGCAGAAATTGAAAAAGACTCATTGATAAAAAAAAATATGTATGGCTGATGATAAAAAATTGAGGAACATGCTGTGGTAACTATATGAGAAAAATACTGTATGTCACCGGAACAAGAGCAGATTATGGCTTGATGAGGAATACTCTTACAGAGATAAACGGCAATCCTAAACTAAAATTATCTGTGGTTGCCACAGGGATGCACCTGCTGAAAGAGTTCGGCAACACCATCCTTGATGTCAAAAAAGATTCAAAACAGCATGGTTTCAATTTTATTGAAAGCAAAACAACATATGAAGATGACACTAAAGAGTCCATGAGTGAATTTGTTGGCAATTTTACTTCTGAGTTGACAGGGATATGTAAAGACGTTAAACCTGATGTCATGCTTGTTCTTGGTGACAGGGGTGAAATGTTGGCCGGAGCCATAGTCGGCGCATATTTAGGAATTCCTGTCGCCCATATTCATGGCGGAGATGTGTCATCGACTGTGGATGATATAGTACGACATGCAATAACTAAATTATCCAGCATACATTTTGCCGCTTCACAAAGCAGTGCGGATAGGATAATCAAGATGGGTGAAGAAAAGAAGAGGGTTTTTAACGTTGGAGCTCCAGGACTAGATACAATAACCAAGGATCTGTTACCGCAAGAATATATCATGAATAAGATCGGCGTACGTAAAAATCAGAAGTATATAATATTGGTGCAGCACCCTGTAAGCATAGAAGCAAATGATTCTGAAAAGAACATCACTGAAAGCTTGGAAGCGATAGCCAGGATGAAAATCCCGACTTTAGTCATATATCCGAACGCTGATGCAGGTGGGAGAAAGATGATTGAAGTCATAAAAAAGTACGAAAGCTATCCTTTCATAAAATCATATTCCAACATAAATCACAAAGAATTCCTATCAATGGTGAAGTATTCATCCGGAGTCATAGGCAATTCAAGTGCAGGAATAATTGAGGTTGCGTCCTTCAAAAAGCCAGTCATCAATATCGGCACAAGACAATCAGGCAGGGAAAGGACTTTTAATGTCATTGACACTGATTATGATAGGGATGAAATATATGATGCCATAAGAAAAATCTTGTATGATAAAAAATTTATAAATTTATTAAGGCATTGTAAAAACCCTTACGGAGAGGGTAATGCGGGAAAAAGAATCTCAAAAATATTGTCTGAGATAAAAATCGACAATAAATTAATCCAGAAGAGATTAAATTATTAGAGGGTGATAATGATGAGTGACAGATTCGATGAATGGAAACAACCAGTTATTGAAGAGGGGAAATTGACAAGATGGAACTGGATGGTCCAAGGAGTGCACGGGTTGAAATTGGGCAAAAAGACGGATATTGGCGCGTTCACTTACATCAATGCATCAAACGAGGTAGAAATTGGAGACAATGTGCAAATAGGGAGCCATTGCTCAATATATAGTGTAAGCACTATAGACGGTAAGAAAGGCAAAGTGGTATTAGGAGAGAACGCCTGTTTAGGCTCGCATAGTGTTGTGATGCCTGGCGTGACCATCGGGAAGAATTCCATAATTGGAGCATTCACTTTTGTAAATAAGGACATTCCTGATGATGTAATAGCTGTAGGAGTTCCAGCAAAAGTTATTAAGAAGTTGGATAAAAAGGATTGAAAGTATGGATAATATGAAAGATATACAATTATCAAACCCCTATATTGAAGAAGATGACATTAGGGCAGTCACTGATGTGCTGAGGACAAGATGGTTGAGTCTTGGCCCCAAGCTTAAAGAGTTTGAAGAGAAATTCGCTAAATATTTGGGGGTTAAGCATGCCGTCGCATTAAATTCCGGAACAAGCGCTTTACATTTAGCTATCAAAGCTTTAGGCATCGGTCCAGGTGATGAGGTCATAGTGACGCCGTTCAGCTTTGTCGCATCAGCAAATTGTGTTCTGTTTGAAGGAGCGATTCCGGTATTTGCAGATGTTGATCCTGTCACATTCAATATCGATCCTAAAAGAATCGAAGAAAAAATCACAAAAAATACTAAGGCGATAATTCCTGTCGACATATTTGGCGTGCCTTCAGATAAGGATGAAATAATGCATATAGCAAAAAAGCATGGTTTGAAGATTATAGAAGACACGGCAGAGGCTATAGGTGCAGTCTATAATGGAAAAAAAGTTGGAACATTTGGTGATTGTTCAATTTTTGCTTTTTATCCCAATAAACAGATGACGACCGGAGAGGGCGGGATACTTGCGACAAATGATGATGCCGTGGCTGAACTGGTGAGAAGTTATAGAAATCAGGGTCGTGGAGTGTCCAGCAATTGGCACGAACATCTTCGTTTAGGGTATAATTATAGGATCAGTGACATAAATTGTGCATTAGGCATAAGCCAATTAAATAAGATAGATAGGATATTGAAGATGCGTGAGGATGTTGCAAAAGCGTATACTGCGCGCCTAAGCAAGATATCAGGCATCAATATTCCCATACATTCAACAAACAAATATACGGTTTCATGGTTCGTTTATATAATCCAGGTCGATAATAGGGAATTATTCATGAAAGAATTGCAGCGCATGGGGGTTGCTTGTTCTGCATATTTCTCGCCAATACACTTGATGCCCTTTTATAGGGACATGTATGGCTATAAGGAAGGGGATTTCCCTGTGTGTGAGTCTATATCGAAGACAACCGTCGCATTACCGTTCTATACCCGGATGAGTGATGACGATATTTCATATGTTTGTGAGTGTGTAAGGGCTGTTCATGAAAAAATATATAAAAAATAGAATAATCCAATATGGATATAAGCAATATGGATAAAAATGATTGATAGTGGATGAAAATGAAAGATTTTATGAAAATGAAGGAATTTTTTGAAGGGAAGGATATACTGGTCACTGGTGGGTGTGGATCCATAGGATCAGAGATAGTCAGACAATTGTTGGAATTCAACCCTAAACGGATAAGGGTATATGATAATGATGAGGCTGGGCATTGGCGGATGAGCACGAATTTGAAG
>CAZQDS010000098.1:0-3369 GCA_964591655.1 uncultured Methanosarcinales archaeon | reverse complement strand
CAATCTGGGATGTATAGGCCTAAATTCATGGGCTTAATCGGAACAATCATAGGCAAGACGGGACAATGCTATAAGGTAGAGATAATGGACATGTCAAAGAAGAAAGTGTTGGTTGTCCATCCTGTCCATCTGAAGAAAGTAAAATAAAAAGGTTCAAAATGGCTAATTTAAAGATTATTGAAGAGAAACCGATTAATTTGTCTCAATTGAGAGAGGAAATAAAGGGAATAAAGAAGAGAGATGAAGAGCTTGGCTTCAGGACGGCAAAAGTATCAGAGCAACTGGAAGTTGTTAAGATAGTCAAGGAGAAGGACGCAGAGGAGATTTTTGCTAAACTAGAGAAATTGAACGTTCCAAGACTTAAGGAAATGCATATTCATAAGATAATAGATTTGATGCCTAGTTCAATGATTGAACTAAAGAACATAACTACCGGTTATGCTTTGACTGTAACGAACGATAATCTTGAGAAGATTCTGGCAGTAATCTCTGAATACACAAAGAAGAAATAATTTTCTTTAACATAAAATTTAAATACTTTCAAGTAATCATAGCTACAGTCGTAGGGGAAAAATGGACAGACAAGAGAAGCCTAAGGAAGAATACGCAGTAGTGTTAGATTTCTTGCCGAACGGATACAGCAATGATGACAGGCCGATGTTCAAGAAGACCCCTATTGTGCAGGCTATCGGGAAGACTAATTTTACACTGCTTGAGCTCGTGCCTAAGAAGGATGTTTTCCTGCAACCATCAGATGAGGTATATATAGGTGAAAAGGAGAGAGACAAGATACATCATATAAATGGAAGGCTTGCTTTGAATAAGTTGACCCCCACTGCAAAATCAGAGATTGAACATATCGTCCATAAAATCGTTAAGGAGAACCAGCAAAGATTCGTGCAGTTCTTCAATGATGCGCAACCGTTATCGACAAGGATGCACTCTCTAGAATTGCTTCCTGGCCTAGGGAAAAAACACATGTGGCAGATACTTGAAGAGAGAAGAGGCGACCCATTCAAGGATTTTGATGACTTGAAAAAGAGAGTCAAATTGATCCCTGATCCTGAGAAGATAATAATCCGGAGAATACTTAAGGAATTAGAGAGAGAAGAGAAACATTACATATTCTTAGATTAAGTTCTCATCCTTAACTTTTTAAATGATTTAATATTCTCATTGTTATGAGTAATGAAGAGTTATATAAAAATCTAGCAAAGTACGAGATTGGGTGGTGGAAGGCGCATCATAGAAAAAACAAGCCTCTACTTATAGAACAGATGGCAAAATTGTACGAGCTTCAATTTAATATACCTTATTCTTCTGCATTGAACGCTGTAGAATATCGTGTTAAAGCAACCAGAGAACATGATATTGCAGAGAAATTTGAGGATGAAGGAAATCAAAAAAAAGCCGATATACATTGGACAAAAGCTGAAGAGCTTCTATTATCTCACTTTAAAATTTTAGATTCATTAAAGAAGTAGCAATTTCTAATCGTAAATTATTTAAATGATTGTGATGCAGATGTATTATGTTAAATGAGACTGTTTCTACAGCAGCATCGATTGTTAATGTTACACAGAATTATATTGTAAATGATCTTTATCCTAGAGGCATTGCTGTTGTTGACGCTCCTTTTAAGGTTCCAGAGATGTTGTGGATGCTTATCCCTATACTAGGAACTATCATTCTTATGGAATTCTATTTTGGAAGATATAAAGAGGAAGAATTAGGTTGGAATACTGCTTTTGGTAATTCTCTTGTATTGACTTTTGTAGCTATAGATCTTTTCAGACGTACATATGAGCCTGCAGGTATAAGCATTAAGGAAGCGTTAATGTCTGGCGAAATAAAGATAATGATATCAATGGTCTTGTTCGCATTTGCCATCCTTCTTGTACTGATGGATTTTTTGCATTTCTTACCTAAAAAGATTGCATACTTAATAAGTTCTAGCTCTTTTGTTCATATGATAGCCATTCTTGGGATAATAGTGGTTTATTCTTTAAGTATGCCGCTTGATTGGACTACATTGTTGGCATGTTTCTTGATATTTTTGTTGGCAAATTTTTTGCTGCATATATTATATTGGATTATCCCTGAATATAGGAGTCCATTCCATAGAATAATGAATATCGATAGCTCGCAGCAGAATAAATAATTCTTTAAATCTTTTTAGAATAGTGAGAATATAAAAAAATTAATTAAAAAAAATTTAGTTTCCTCTGCCAGATTTTGCTCTTATAGATGGTCTTATTTTTTCTGCGCCCTTGCCTTTGTTCCTTAATCCCCTAGATTTCTTTCCTGCAGAAGTCAGTCCTCTCTGTGTCCTTCCCCGTGTGACTATGCTGCTGAACACAGGATCCGCGGTTATTGCAGGATGTGTCCTATCCAATAGTATCACTTCATACCATCTATAGATTCCGTCTTCACCGACGAAATAGCTGTTCAAGACTTCACAATTCTTGAATTTCTCGTTTGCCCTCTCTTCAGCTATCTGCTGATAATTTTTTGATAATATCTTCCTCTGATAGTTGTGTGCTGTCCTTCTTCCAGACCTTATAGTAGGCCTTTGTCTTCCACCACGGTCAACTCTTTGCCTTACTAGAATTATCCCTTGTTTTGCCTTGTAACCGACACTTCTCGCCCTATCAATCCTTGTCGGACGCTCTATCCTTACAGTCGTGTCCTGTTTTCTCCACTCTGCAAGCCTCTTCCTCTGCATCTGTACAAAGTCGTGGTCTTGCTTCTTCCACGCAGAATTAACATACTTATATAATCCCATTTTATTGTGCCTCCATAATTGTTTTTTTTTCGCATCAACAATAGTTAATGACCAGCTTCAAGTAAGCAACTACTCACATCGCTGATAAAGAATAGGAAAAAATGATGCTTTATAAATGTTTTCTTAAAGATTTCTCATGCCTTGATATCCTTTAGTATCCTTATTGATATTCGTGCTTTTCCATAAATTATTTAAACCATATGGGGTTTGCCTTATCCAGGTGATTGATTATGGCAGAAGCAGATGCAGAAAATGTGAGTTCTGATAAGGTGAATGAGAAGCTTTCTTTAGGAGGCAACATTGAGCTTGTAGGGTTTAAGCAGGTCAGCATGTCGGAAGTTGTTGTCGTCAAGAAATTAGTCGGCAGCTACACCAGGAAGATCCAGGAGAATTGCAAGAATTTCCAGTCGGTGACCGTGATGTTGAAGGAGATACATAAGATTGACAATAATGCTAAGAATGAAGTCCATGTGAAAGTCCTTGAGGACGGGAAATCATTCCATTCAGAGGTCGTTGACAAGAACTTGTTTGTCGCATTGGATTCAGCGTTGAAGAAAGTCCTTGCTGAAGTCACAAGCCATAAC
>CAZQDS010000097.1:0-3483 GCA_964591655.1 uncultured Methanosarcinales archaeon | reverse complement strand
CAAAACGACTATCTTAACTTTTTTTTTCAATTTGTGATAAAGATTATGTGTAAAATGTTCTATACCGCCAAGATGCGGTTCATAGTACTTGCCTATATGGAGAATCTTCAAAATAGCATCACCCCTAGAACGCAGAACACTGCTGTTATGCCTATCAATACCCATGATGCTTGTTTTTCGGTCATCGGGCGTATGGTCAATAATAGGTTCTTGAATGATTTATATCTCATGCTTTTATGTGGAATGATCAGTTTATCTTTACGGATAGGTGGCCATTCCTTGTCTTTCAATCCTTTTATTGCTAAAACCCATGTATCTAGGATGAATGTTATTATGTGCGGTATCAGTATGAACACTCCGAACACTTCGTAATGATTGATTATCAAGAATCCGCCTAATGCAGATCCCATCAAGAATGCTCCGATGTTCCCATCATACAATTTTGCTGGATACATGTTGAAAAAGAAGAACACAAACAATGCTCCAAGTATCGGCATGAGATAAATAAGGTATGTTGTCCCATAATCCATATACGATTTTATGCCTGCAGCGATCAACATGACCAATGTTGTTCCAGGTCCCAATCCATTGAATCCTGCATGTATATTTACAAGGTTGGCTACGACCATTATATAAATCGGGACAATCAACAATTAATAGAATAATCCTAAGTCAATGTTCCATCCGAAAATATTTACTGACCTTCCAGACACGATTGTTCCTACAGGCAGCGATAAAACTAAAAGGACCGCTATCTTGCTATATCGTTGTTTGAAATGGAACAAGTCATCGAGCAATCCATATAGCGCATAAATCATGACTACAAAATAGAATATGAACAATGAGCCTAAATGCACAGGGTCTCTGATTAAGACTTCAGATAGGGCTAACGCAACAAGGATGCCTCCAAGGATTGCTGCCCCGCCTAATGTTGGGAGTAATGGCTTATTCTTCTTATGCATATCATGATCAATGTATCCGTGCTGCCTGCATTTTTTTATGACGTAAGGCACTGCAAACAGCGTTGTTATGGCTGCATATGCGAATATCAACGCCAATTTATAGTTCGTATTATTAAACAATGTCGAATCTAAATATATCATCTTAAAAACCCCCTAAATGTAGCCACTGAGTAATAATAAAAAATATGTTGTATTTATAAATGTTGTGCTTATTTAAGGACAGTAAACCGTTTTTATAAAGTTTATGAAGCAAATCATCCTTTTTAAATACCTAGAAAGTAAGAACAAATCATGCTAAAACCTGTTCAGCGCCTTTTTGATTTTATGAGCAAAAATACGGCTTTTCATGCGGGTGCTGGCGTGTATCTTAGAACTGATGCTCAAATGCCCCGCACCATGTGGGACTTTCAGCTCTTTTATGTCTGACATATCATGTGTCCAAAAGTTGCCCCAAAGCATGTCGAATTCTGGTGGATTGATTCTCGCTCCACCTGCATTAGGCGTGAATGTGAACTCCCCAAAATAGATATCATTCCCTTTTACATACATATCTATCCTTATAAAATCTATATCTAAAGCCAATTTCTCCACAATATGGATAAATTTAGCAAGATTTTTCGGTTTCTTCACTTCTGCTCCTTCCGGATCGCGCCAATGCGCCTTTATCCTGTTCCAATCCACATCATAGATTGTAGATTTTGTGCCTTCAGGAGTCTCTGTATCTATCATTATGAACCTGACTTTGCCATCAAAGCAGAAAAACCTGAACTCAGAAAACTCTTCAAGATACTCCTCAAAAAATACTTGGGGCTCGATCAATAGATACTGCTTTTCATGTCCATGCCCATAGATTTTGCCTAACCAATTCTTTGCATACCTGATCAATAATTCATTAGTTATCTTTTCTCCAGTATGAACATCTTTCCCATCCTTTACTTTGACTAGCCATCCAGAACCATGATTTGCCTTGAAAATATAATTTTCTGGAAGCTTAGAAATATCAATATCATCCAGGTTTTTCGGCATATAGATTATCTTATTGACCTTGCATCCTGGCGCTCTCTGCAGAGCAATATCTTTTGCAAGTATCTTATCAGCAAAAATCCAGGAGTTCTTGACAGGGTGCTTATTGCGCCACCTGATCTTTTCCGTCAATGACATATTATCCCATTGAGATTTTTTCATATGTCCTCTTATATTTTTTTATGGTAGAAAATCACTCTTTTTTTGGATGCCCGTTTCCATTATGTGTCTTATACCACTCAACAAGCCTTTTCAATCCTTCTTCAATTGTGACTTCAGGGTCATAATTCAGCATCTCTTTAGCCTTAGATATGTCTGCATATGTCACGTTGACATCTCCCTGTGGTATTGGCTTTTTCACTATAACGGCCTTCTTTCCTGCATGCTTCTCGATTATTTCAATGAATTCCTTCAATTTCACAGGATTATTGTTCCCAAGATTGATTATATGGTATCCTTCCAAATCCAACGAATTGATTATCCCTTTTATTATGTCAGTGATATAAGTATAATCTCTCATTGTCTCACCATCACCGAACATGTGGATAGGCTCGCCATTCAATATGGATTTCGTAAACATGTATGGAGCCATATCAGGCCTGCCTCTCGGTCCATAGACGGTGAAGAATCTCAAGCAGGTGATATTCATCTTGTATATGTGATGATGCGTATGACAAAGCAATTCTCCTGCCTTCTTCGTTGCAGCATAAGGAGAGATCGGCCTGTCAACATTATCGGTCTCAGAGAACGGTATCTTAGTATTATTCCCATAGACAGAGGATGAGGATGCATAAACTAAATTGCTCACTCCGAACTCTCTCGCAAGCTCCAACATATTAAGTGTCCCCCTTATGTTGACTTCTTCATATATCCTTGGGTTTATGAGAGAATTCCTCACACCAGCAGTCGCTGCAAGGTGGATTATCTTATCAGGCCTATTCTGAGATATCAAAGACCTCATCCTGTCATAATCGGTTATGTCAATCCTGTACAGCTCATAATTTGGATGGCTCAACGCTTCCTGGACATTCCTCTCCTTGATCTTAGGACTATAGAACTCATTGAAATTATCGACACAAATGACAGTATGACCCTGCCTAAGCAGCTCATCGCACAGATTGCTTCCGATGAATCCTGCCCCTCCTGTAACTAAAATCTTCATTTTATCCTCCTGATAATATTATCGGGTTTTTCTTTACCTATATAAAACTTATTAAACCATAAACAGAAATGCATCATCGGCTCCAAAAAATATGTCGGATCCCTATCTGCCTTTATATGTGCATCAACGTCATTAATTAATCGCTTCTTATCTATGAACCCCGGCATTTCCGTCCTTTTCGCCAAATTGACAAGGTACATCACATCTTTCGGATTGCCAGAAAGTTTTGCCAATGATTTTTTGTCCGTTTTCCCAGGATTTCCAATCCTAAATATATTCATCATCGTCCCGATCGCATACCTTAAAAAATCCAGTCTATGACGTAGAAGGAATGCT
>CAZQDS010000096.1:0-3538 GCA_964591655.1 uncultured Methanosarcinales archaeon | reverse complement strand
CAGAGTAATCGGGGCTGTTGTCTACAAAATTATATCCTACAGAGTCGACACCTAAAGCTTGAGACAATCCTGTATCCAAAACGCACAGGTTCACTCCCTGTCCATAATATCCTACATCATGAACATTGCGTATCTTAGTGATGTTGAGCACATCTTCTGTCAAAGAGAAAAATTTTTGGT
Source organism: uncultured Methanosarcinales archaeon (assembly GCA_964591655.1). Classification (GTDB taxonomy): domain Archaea; phylum Nanobdellota; class Nanobdellia; order Woesearchaeales; family UBA9642; genus UBA9642. The sequence continues at coordinate 3,358 of CAZQDS010000096.1, read as the reverse complement.
CTAACATTATCTCTTCCGTCTCTGGCATCGCTGCCAGTTGATCGAGCAGATTCTGGTCGACAATCACTGATTTCAATTCCCCGACTTCGCGCCTCACTTCAATAGGGATGTTCTCTTTTGTGACTATGACACTCTTCCCTATCAGCCTTGCATGCGCTATGCCGACATCTTCCAATCCGGCAGTCCTCAAATTCTTAGATCCCTTGCCTGAAGTCAATAATAATGTATTAAGCCGCGTCTTGACTAATATCCTTACGGAGCTATCATTCGAGAAGGCATCCAAAACTTCTTGGGGTATCATCAATTGGTTGTATACGGTGAATATGTTGCTAGTCGTGACTCCCTCGCCATCAGTGGCGTATATATAGAATTGCTCTGGATCCGTGGAGACAGGGGTGATTGTCAAAATATTTTTATCTAAGGAATGGACAATGCGAGGATTGTCGACGAAATCATACATGATCTTGTCCCCTTCGGGGTCGCTGAAGTATTCAGAAAGGTTTATTATTGTCTTGCCATAAGCATCAGGGACGTCTTTTGTCAGCGTCGGCGGCATGTTGAAGACTCTTTGCGTGAATATTATGTTTTCAAGAAAAAATTCTCCCTCTGTCACTTCTACAATTATGGACAAATTATAAGGCAATAGCTCCAAATCACATGTATCTGTACAGTCATCAGTTATTTTTTTTAATGTTAGTATAGATATTGTCTCATTGATTGTCTCATTAATTTCTGAATCATTAGTTTGTACATCATCAACAACGGAAGGGACATCATTAGTCGGAGCGTCATCGGCGGGGGTTGTCTTATCTATAGTCTCATTTATGGATATTTTGTCTTTTTCCTCTCTGGCAGCAAATCCAGTTATGAAATTTCCAGAACCATCATGAGCAGAAGGTGTGTAAATCACATATTCGGATGATGTGTCGTTGTTGTTTGAGATTAATCTCATGCTGAAATTTCCCGTAAAATAGCCGGTTATTCGCACGCTCGTCAGATTGTTTGTATTATTGCTGACGGTAGTGACGTTGAAATAATATTGAGTGACACCGATGGCGTGGTTGGCCTGCACATTTATCGTGTACTTTTTCTGGTTGCCAAGGCCTATAAGTCCTGTTAATGTGGGGCTCAGGAATAGATATAGTAAAAACATAAACGATATTATCGTCGCTGACATTATAGAAACTTGCTTGACTCTCTTGGCCATAGTCTCATCATGCCTTGATGTATGAAGTATCTGGTTGTTCAACCTGTCGAGATAGATATTCGAAGGGACCCCTTTTGTCCGTACTTCGAGCAGAAACGCCCTTTCTTTTGAGGATAGCTCTCCGACCTGGACTTGAGCATTCAACCTCCGTAAATACTTAAGAAAATTTTCTCTTTCCTCAACTAAGTGCTTTAGTTTTTCTTTGGGTTCACGCATTAGGCACTATCCACAAATCCCTCTATACTTACATCGTAAGTTTTGTTTATAAACTTTTTGTTTTTTTAAACACGATAAAAGATTAAAATATACTACTATAGAAAATACCTACATTGTAAGTATCTACTTATTGGTTGCAAAAAGAATTATTTATTGATATTAGAAAAGCAAAAATTTACAAAATAAGCGACATGAATCACGCATCAAACCCCACACCAGTGATATCTTGCAGTCAGACATTTATATATTTTTTGGAACAATATGCTCGATTTAGCATGAATAATAAACAAAAATATTTATAAACCATTATCTAATTCTCAAGATTATGCCTCCGTAGCTTAGTGGTGGAGCGCGAGACTGTTATTACGGCGCTTGGATTCGTCCGAGCAAAGCGATAGACATCTTGAGGTCGCCAGTTCGAGCCTGGCCGGAGGCGTAACCTTTATTCAGCCATAAACTAAATACGGGCCCGTAGCTTAGCCTGGCTGGAGCGTACGACTGATAATTGCGTCAGTCATGATACATTTCAGATGCATCATAAATCGTAAGGTCCCGTGTTCGAATCACGGCGGGCCCATTAACAATTAATTCTAAAAATGACGAAGACAAAAATTTCGGAAAAGGCTTCTGATGCGTCAGTCAACATCGCATTAGACACGATAAACATAAACAAGCAGGCGATAATATTCGTCAACACGAAAAGATCTGCTGAAGCATTGGCAGAGAAGATCGCAAAATATTCTACGGGAAACAAGGAGACTGAGGACCTTTCAAAACAAGTAACTTCAGTATTGACGAATCCGACAAGACAATGTGTCAGGCTCAGCAATATAATAAGCAAAGGCATCGCATTCCACCATTCTGGATTGCTGGGCCAGCAGAGAAAGCTCGTCGAGGATAATTTCCGGAGCGGCATAATCAAGATAATCGTCGCAACACCCACTCTCGCAATAGGCGTCGACCTTCCCGCATTCCGCGTAATAATAAGAGACTTGAAACGTTTCGGATTATGGGGCATGGATTACATCCCGACATTGGAGTACCACCAGCAGGCAGGACGTGCAGGCCGACCATCATATGACAATTATGGCGAAGCGATAATAATCGCTGACACAGAAAAACAAAAAGATGAGCTTCTAGAGAGATACATCAACGGAGAGCCGGAAGAGATAGTGTCGAAGCTTGCATCTGAACCAATACTGAGGACATACATCCTGAGCCTCATAGCTTCAGAATTCGTGAAGGACAAGAAAGAATTAAGGGGATTCTTCGGAAAGACATTCTATGCAAAGCAATATGGTGACTCAAGGAAGCTCAATGCGATAATCGACAAGATCATTGAGCAGTTGCGTGAATGGAAATTCCTCAAGGATGAGAGAGATGATGGCGAAGACAGAGATAACAAAAAAACCTCTAAGACAGATTTTGTCTCCGCATTGAAGATGAGCTTCAACGAGAAGCTTGAAGCGACATTGCTCGGCAAGAGAGTCTCTGAACTCTATCTTGATCCATACACGGCGAATCATTTGATAGAGAGCATGAGGATAATGCTTGATGTGATGAGCAACAAGATAGGGGAGAAGAAATATTCTGAATTGACAATGCTTCATGTGTTATGCAGTTGCCTCGAGTTGCGACCATTGTTGAGAGTGAAGACTGCAGAATATGATGACATGCAAGAATATCTCAACGCCAATGAAGAGCAGATAATAAACGAGATAGAACAATTCGACGATGATTATGATGAATTCTTGAATGCATTGAAAACATCCAGATTCTTCATGGAATGGCTTGATGAGAAGGATGAGGAATATCTTCTTGAGAAATACGACGTAAGGCCTGGAGAGATATATGGGAAGCTTGAATTGATTGACTGGCTCCTCTATAGCAGCAGCGAGCTCTCGAGATTGCTGAAGATGATGAGCATCAATAAAG
>CAZQDS010000095.1:0-3617 GCA_964591655.1 uncultured Methanosarcinales archaeon | reverse complement strand
ATAAAGCCAGAAAAAGCGAAACTGATTGATTACAAAAAGATACATACATTGCATATCAATGTGTTCGGCCTGACAAAAGAGCAATATGACATCTTAGAGAATATTGCAATCATAGAAAAGGACCTTGATTTGTTTGTCCAATTCTTGAGAGATGAAGATCTTGAATGGACTTATAATCATCCGTTCTGGCATGAGAATCATGAGAGGCTCGTGTGGAAAGCTATTCCTGGGCTTGCAAAGAATTATTTTGACGTTATAGAGATGAATGCGAGCATGCCGAAAAGCATGAATGACATTGCATTGCACATCGCACAGAGGCTCAATAAGGGTGTTGTCGCATCATCCGATTCACACACAGGAAAGCCGGGGACTGCATATGTCCTTGCAGAAGGCAAAAATTTCAGGGACTTCTGGAGCAATATAAAACAAGGGAAGATGCAGATAGTCAGGGGCGACATGAATGCTATAATGGCAGTTAAAGAAGCCAGTTACATGATAAGCAACATATTCCATTCAAATATAAATCCTGCTCCGGAACAAAGTTTCAAGTCATCCATAGGCATCAAGCCAGTCGACAGCATCGCTACGTCTGTGACTTCTGGGTGGCTTAAGAATCAATTCATAATAAAAAAAGCACTTCAGATGACTATGCAAACTCTTAATTACAGTGCAGGACCATTGCTTGCATGGAGATTGTATCTAAGAAAAAATAATGTATTCGCCGACAAGGTCCGCAGAAGGATTGAATTGATGTCATTGAAGATGCAGGATATGACAAATAATGTCAAGCAGAACATGAAGGACACAATACAGAAAGACAAGATGATAACAAGTGTCAAGGCGAAAAAGAAGCTGATATGAAGTTAATATAGGGTATCTTAAAATAATGCTTAAAGCAATGAAAAAACACTTATTCTGAATTTATCTCTTCTGCATGATCTTTCTCTATCAATATGCTTGCAATCTTGTAAGGCATTGAAGCGATGTCCTGTTCCTCAAAAGGACCATAAGTGTCCAATTCAGGGCCTAAGAACCGGGGGACAGGCTTGACAAACCGTATCGAAATAATCTGTTCAGGATCGGCCACACGCGCCTGTTTTCGATTTTGTTTTGGCAGGTCTATATTCTCTGCAAAAGGCATCTTATGGGACAAAACATTGTCAATTATCGTCGATTTATATTTTGAGAACAACAAGAACAGGTTATCGAACATTATGCGCTCCTCTTCAAGCAGAACATTCGTATTTATCATCTCGGAATCAGTCTTTATCTTATATAATGCAAGATTTATTATCTTTCTTTCCCGCCTATCATATATCTCCTGGAGTATTTTTTTTATATTATTTACCTGTATCCTTGTCAATTCCCTCTCTGAAGTAGGGGTATTTATGCTTAGAAGTATCGCATCTTTCTGTTTTAAGTATTCGACAACTTTCTTATAGAAATCCTTGTCTAATGCCTGCATGTCTTCTCTGCTTTTTTCATACCTAAGTATATCGAACAACAGATCATAACTTATAGCTAAATCAGACATTTTACTTATTAACCCCCAGATTTTAGAAAGTCTTGGCAATTTTATAAAGTTTATGTTATGCTTGTTAACCGCCGAATATTAGCTTTATAAATGAATCTATGGCATCTATCATGCTAGTCAATAAGTCTTTTTTTTCTTTCTCTTCTGTCTCTTTTTCGACAGGCGTTCCTGACGCATTTGCTATGACTGTCCCGGCCCCAGATTGTGTCTGTGTAACAGCAGGCGTGTCTGGTTGTGTTACTGTACCTGAAGTGGTTGTATTTACAACGGATTGTGGTATCGGTTTCGGCTCTCTTCCTGTTACATCGATTATTTTCTGAAGCTTGAAAGATTGGTCTTGCAAGTTTGTCGTCCTATAGATGCCTGATAATGTTATATATAGATCGTCATCATCTTCTGGTATTGGGAACGTGTCATTGTATAGTACCAATTCCTTTCCAGGATTTATCTTATAGAATGTCCAATGCTCCTCTTGCGGCAACAAGTTCGCATATACATAGAGATACTGCGCTTTCTCATCGGTATTTTTTAAGCTTGCGACAAGATGTATAGTATCATTGGGATTGACTACCTCCTTGTCCACAATTAATGAAGGAGTCAATGGGTTCAGAGATACGTTGAATGAATAATTGCGTGCATATTCGAATAGGTGGTTATGCGACTCTATCCTTGCATTCACATATATCGGGAACGCACCTACAAGATAGCTATCGAGCGTTATGTTGAATGCCCTGGAATCTCGTGCGGGTATAGGTCCCACATAATAATAAGTCATATTGCGTTTCTCTAAGTTCTTATAGTCCTTCACGACATTATTGGTTATCGATAAATTGACATCTATGTTTGCATATTCCTCAAGATTCTTTATTACGAATGAGAACGTAGTTATGTCTCCTAAAGTGTTCGACACGCTTTGAGTCAATGATTCTGTTGTTTCATATGGGGCGTTTACTGATGAGGTCGTTGCTATAGACTCTGATTTAAGCTGATTATCATAGCTGTAATTATAGTTTGCTGTCCAGCTGAAATTCTTATAGCCGAAGTATTGCAGATAATAATTCATTATCTTCTCTTCACCTTCATTCAATCTTATCTCAGCAGTCACCTTATTGCTCGTTATCGTACATATGTTGCAATTGGCAACGATAAATTCATGGGGCAGCTGCTCACTGTAATATACTATCGTCTCTTTGCTTCCAGTATTGGTGAATATATGCTCGATGCTCTGCCCCCTGCCATAATCTGACTTTATGCTCGCAGGCTTGCTCAGGGTGACTGTCGGGTTATAATAGAATATTTGAATGACCATTGAAGGCTCAAGTATGCTCCCCTGATAAGTGAATTTCTTATCCCAATTATAATAGCTATAATTGAAGCAATAAGTATAATACTCCGTATTCCTGCATCTGCCCTTCTCTACCTTAAAAAGGTTTTTCGTCACATTGTTCTTGAAAATGACTGAAGAATAATTATTCCAGTATGAACCGTCAGAATCTGTCCCTATAAGTATAAACGTGTCATTCCCGACAACTACGTAATCGCCTGTGAAGAACTCTGCATTGACTATCGGCGCTACAGAATATGCTGGTGATACCATCAAAACCCCTAAAATAATCCCTAGAATGAATACTATGCTCAACCTCATGCAATATCCCCATACATCAGTATTAATAAATTTTTTTATTTATCAATATGAAAATTGATGCAAAAATATGAATGTAAAAGACCGATAAGAACAAAGAAAATAAAAAAATAAAAAAAAATGTTTGGAACTAATTTACCTCACGGTATTTAGTTGACCTTGTTTACAGACAAGCTGTTCAAGTTTGTTGTTATTACTTCAAGCTCAGTTCCACTGAATGCATAGTCCTTGTAGTTTGACAAGACTCTTGATGCACCCTGTGTATCCTTACCAGAGTAACCTGCAACCAACAATGCATTCTTATCAGAATGTAAATCAACTTGTGCTGGCATGCTATCTCTCAATCTCAAATGAAAATAATAATTTTGCTGTATTTTTTTGATGATAATTTTCTTTTTGTATAGGAATGAGTATCGGAGTGAAAGTGGTGCTGGTAGAGTT
>CAZQDS010000094.1:0-3653 GCA_964591655.1 uncultured Methanosarcinales archaeon | reverse complement strand
CCATCTTAAGTTTCGGAAGTTTATCAAGGACTTTCTTATCGATTTTGGAGAACACAAATGTTGATAGTATCTCCACATCCTTCAGCTTCTTCATATCGATATCCTTCAATAATCCCTTGAAGAAAAACAAATCGTGTCCTTTTAGGTTATTTTTTATGTATTCTTCAGCCCAATCTTCCATTTCCAAGAATGCGATTTTCATTTTATTCTCCGTTATGCGCATATATAAAAAGTTTGTGATATCAATATTAAAATTATACTATGTATAAAAACAATCAATAGATATATAAATAAGTTGTGCTTTTCTATTATTATGGATAAATCATGCCCTGTATATTATGCATCGAATCTCATAGGGAAGAGATGGACCATATTGATAATTCTAGAATTATACAAGGGAGAGGCTAAATGGAAGAGATTCCACGAATTGAAGAACAAGCTTCCGCAGTTGACTCCGAAAATACTTTCAATGAGACTGAAAGAGATGGAGAAGGAAGGATTGTTGATAAAAAAAGTAGACAGTTCAACAGTCCCGATAAAATCAGAGTATTCATTGACAAAGAAAGGCGAGGAATTCGTAGACATAATCGAGCAGATAAAGCAGTGGACATTGAAGCATAAGCCTATGCGCAAGTGCACATCAAAGAACTGCAAAGGATGCATGTTGTAGGGCTTTCAGCAGAATTTTCTATATGTATAATCTTCACATACTTCATTTCTTTTTCTAAACATGATATAAATTGTATACGTGGAAAAGCGCTTTTTTCGGAGAAACATTTATAAATATCCTTTCTAATATTCAGTATACTATTTTATATTAAGTGTTATGTGTGTGCTATGTGCGCGGATGCAAAAAGAGGTTTGATGGCTGAAGACAAATCGGGTCAGGGAATGAAGGAATTGCTGAAAAAATATTCTTCTAAAAAAGACATCATACCTGCATTGCAGGATATACAGACAAAATTCGGGTTCATATCGGAAGAGCATGCCGAAGAATTATCAAGGAAGATAAATGCCCCATTAGTGGAGATATCGGGGATTGCGACATTCTATAACATGTTCAGATTAAAGCCCATAGGTAAGCATCATATTTCTATGTGCAGGGGCACTGCATGTCATGTTCAAGGGTCAGAATCATTATTGAACTATGTGGAGAAGAAGCTTAGGATAAAGACGGGAGAAATGACACAAGACGGATTATTCAGTCTTGAAGCAGTCAATTGCATCGGCGCATGCGCCAAAGCACCTGCGATGATGATAAATGATAAAGTCTATGGACAATTGACAGAGAAGAAGATAGATCAAATATTGGGAGAATTGAAAAATAAGATATGAGGCCAATAACAAAAATTGCGGACCTGAAAGACGGCTATGTCGAATTGAAAGAGGACAGGATAACAGTAGGTGTAGCGACATGCGGGATATCTGCGGGTGGAGACAAAACTTTACACAAATTGAAGGAAGCAGGATTTAGCTTGAGAATCGATCCAGTAGGCTGCGCAGGCATGTGCTATGCAGAGCCCATAGTGACTATAAAACAGGACGGCATTTATTCCATATATGGCCATGTGACAGAAGACAAAGTTCCGCTCCTGATAGATGCCATAAACAGGAAGACAGTATGCAAAGAATTATTCTTAGGTCATTCACTGGAGGAAATCCCTTATTATAAGAAACAGAGAAGGATAATGATGGACAATTGCGGGAAAGTAGATCCATTGTCGTTGAACCAATACGTGGCATGCGGCGGATACAATGGATTGACGAAGGCATTGAGGATGTCGCCGCAAGAAGTCATCGAGGAAGTGAATGCTTCAGGATTGAGAGGAAGAGGCGGCGCAGGATTCCCTACAGGACAGAAATGGGATATAATATCGAAGAAGGAAGGGAAGAAATATCTCGTATGCAATGGTGATGAAGGCGACCCTGGAGCGTTCATGAACAGGACAATAATGGAGTCAGACCCGTTCAGGTTGATAGAAGGGATGACAATCGCAGCGTATGCAATAGGCAGTCAAGATGGCATAATATACACGAGAGCAGAGTATCCATTAGCGATAAAGACCCTGGAACAAGCCATAAATATCTCTAGACGACATGGATTGTTGGGGAAAAGAATTCTTGGAGAAGATTTTGATTTTGATATAACAATAAAGAAAGGCGCCGGCGCATTCGTATGCGGGGAAGAGACTGCATTGATAGCATCGATAATGGGCAAGAGGGGAAATCCATCATTCAAGCCGCCATACCCTGCAGAAAGGGGGATTGATGGGTTGCCTACAAATATAAACAATGTATCGACATTATCATTGGTCACATCAATAATCGCGATGTCAGGGAAAGAATTCGCAAAGATAGGGACAGAAAAGACAAAAGGGACTGCGGTGATATGCCTGACAGGAAAAATATTGCATACAGGAGTTGTCGAAGTTCCTATGGGGACAACACTTAGAGAGATAATATTCGATATCGGCGGAGGATTCGCTCCGGGAAGAAAATTCAAGGCAGTGCAGGCAGGAGGTCCCGCAGGCGGCTCGATAAGCGAGAAAGAATTGGACTTGACATTGGATTTCGAATCATTGAATTCCGTCGGTGCAATGATGGGCTCAGGCGGACTTGTGGCAGTAGATGATACTGCATGCATGATCGACATGGCGAAATTCTTCATGACATTCACAAAGGTAGAGAGTTGCGGGAAATGCACTCCGTGCAGGGAAGGGACGACGAGGATGTGGGAGATACTTGACAAGATAAGCAGAGGCCTCGGGGCAAGAAAAGATCTTGAAACGCTGAAAATGCTTGCCTTATACATAAAAGAGAATTCATTATGCGGTCTAGGCCAAGCATCGCCGAATCCTGTGCTTTCGACATTGAACAAGTTTTATGATGAATACCTTGAGCATGTGGACAACAAGAGATGCCCGAGCCATGCATGCAAGAGCCTGCTTGTTTACACCATACTTGATAACTGTACAGGATGCGGTGCCTGCTCAAGAGTATGTCCTGTGCAATGCATATCAGGCAGGTTGAAAGAGAAACATGTGATAGACAAGAGCAGATGCATAAGATGCGGAGCATGCTATGAAGCTTGTGCATTTGATGCGATAGAGAGAAAATAGAATATGACGAAAGTAAAAATAGAATTGAATGGGAAAGAATTGCATTGTGATGATGAAGAGTATATCATAGATATAGCAAAAAAAGAAAAGATATACATACCCCATCTATGCAATCATAACAGGCTGGATCATACTGCAAATTGCAGGTTATGCATCGTGGAAGTGGATGTCGGCGGGAAGAGAAGGATAATGACCTCATGCTCTATAAAACCGCAAGAGGGGATGAAAGTATTCACTCACACTCCGAAGATATTCGAGTATAGGAGGATAAATCTTGAATTATTGCTCGCAAATCACGATCTTAATTGTCCGATTTGCCCGGCGAACCTTAATTGCAAGCTGCAGAGATATTCTGGAGAATTGATGGTGAAGGAATCAAGATTCAACGGCTCAAGAAGGATCACGCCTGTCGATGAATCGAGCCCTTCCATAAGGAGGGATAATAATAGGTGCATATTGTGTGCACGATGCGTAAAGATGTGCGGTGATGTACAGACAGTCCATGCAATACAACAGCACAAGAGAGGGTTCAAT
>CAZQDS010000093.1:0-3656 GCA_964591655.1 uncultured Methanosarcinales archaeon | reverse complement strand
TTGCGAACACTCTCCCAGTGAAGTTCGCTGAGGAGAAATTTGTCATAGTCAATATGGGCAGATTCTTGTCTGAAGTCATAAGGAATATCCATCAGGACAGGTCAGTGAGTGAGTTGTTTGATTAAAATGAATGAAGAGCAATACCAGATAGCGTATCAAGTTGAGCAGATGCAGAAAGTGATTGAGAGTATAGAGGCGCAATTGAATGAAGTGTCTGCCATCAAAGAGTCTTTGGAGGATTTCAAGAGGCTTGAAGGGAAGGAAGAGGTCCTTTTTCCATTGGCTAATGGGATATTCGCTTCCGGAAGACTTTCTGACAGCAAGAGATTGAAGATGAATGTAGGGAATAATGTTGTTGTGGAGAAGACTGTTGATGAAGCTTTAGAATTGATGCAGAGACAATATGATGAGATAAGCAATTATAAGCATGAATTATTGAAGCAGATGGAATTGCTTTTAGGTAAATTGCAGGTGTGATATGTTCGGTTTTTTGAAAGATAAGTTGAAGAAGGCAGTCGGCAAGTTCTCGAAAGATGTTGAGAAGGAATCTGTAATCGAGAAGAAGGAAGTGATAGTGGAGGAGCCTCCTGTAAAAGAAGTGCCTGCACCCGTCAAGGAGCCTGAAATAAAGAAGCAAGGTTTTTTCTCTAAGATATTCGGGAAGAAAGAGTCTGAAGAGGTAATTTCTGAGAAGGAAGAGCTCATTGAAGAGCTTGAGAAGACTGAACCAGCCGAAGAGAAGATTGTTGTAAAGGAAGAGCCTGTTATAGAAAAGCCTAAAGTTGAAGAGAAGAAGCCAGAAGTAAAGATTGAGAAGAAACCAATTGTTAAGGAAGAACCTATCGTTGAAAAGAAGCCTATTGTCAAAGAAGAGCCTGAAAAGAAACATATAATCGAGAAGAAATTAGAGGCTAAGCCAATCGAGAGACAAACAGTCAAGCCTGTTGAAGAAAAGATCATCGTTAAAGAAGAGCCTAAGCCTTCTCTCCAATCTATGAAGAAGGAACTCCCTAAGGAAGAGCCTGAGAAGAAGGGTTTCTTCACTAAGATTACTGAGACATTCACGAAAGTGCAGATATCTGATGAGAAATTTGAGGAATTGTTCTGGGAGCTTGAGGTCGTTCTACTTGAGAACAATGTCGCTGTTGAAGTGATTGATAAGATAAAGTCTGATATGAAGAAGGAATTGATGTCAGGAAAGGTATCAAGGAAGGCTGTCGATGAGATTATTGTAGCTACATTGAAGAATTCCATCATTGACCTGTTTGATGTCGAGCAGATAAACCTTCTGAAACAGGCAAAGAGCAAGAAGCCTTTTGTAATTGCAGTCATCGGCGTTAATGGAAGCGGGAAGACTACTTCTATTGCGAAATTGACGCATCTATTCCAGAAGAATGGCCTGAAAGTCGTTTTGGCAGCTTCTGACACTTTCAGGGCTGCTGCAATACAGCAATTGGAAGAGCATGCTAATAGGTTGAACACTAAACTCATAAAGCATGATTATAATTCTGATCCTGCTGCCGTAGCTTTTGATGCGATTAAATATGCGGAAGCGAAGGATATGGATGTCGTCATCATTGATACTGCTGGACGATTGCATTCTAACACTAATCTGATGCGTGAGCTTGAGAAAGTCGTCAGGGTATGTAAGCCTGACATCAAGATTTTTGTCGGCGAATCAATAACAGGGAATGATTGTGTTGAGCAGGCTAAAGAATTCGACAGGGCAGTAGGCATCGATGCGATAATATTGGCTAAGGCAGATGTCGATGAGAAAGGCGGTGCTGCAATATCTGTCTCTTATGTCACGCAGAAGCCTATATTATATTTAGGCACCGGCCAGACATATGATGACCTGAAAGAGTTCGATCCTCGATTGATAATCGAAAGCTTGGAACTGTAAGATTTAAAAATCCTTCTTGATTCCTCTCTTTTCATGGAATGGACTAGTGGAGAAAAGAAGTTCTTTAATGCGATAAATACTCCTATCAAGATCCAAAAATTCTTGGATAATATATTATATGATCCGGATGAAGGGACTGCATCGCCTAGGTATGTCCTTAAGGAGATGAAGGCTAACTGTTTTGAGGGTGCAATATTCGCTGCTGCCGCATTGGAGAATATAGGTTATACGCCATTGATTCTTGACATGGTGGCGCATAATGATGATGATCATGATATCGCTTTATACAAATTAAACGGTTACTGGGGTGCTGTCGCAAAGTCCAATACTACTGTATTAAAATATAGGGAGCCTGTTTATAGGAGCATTCGTGAGTTGGTCATGAGCTATTTTGATTTCTATTTTAACACTAATGGAGAGAAGACCTTGCGCGCATATTCTATGCCTATAAACCTTAAACGTTTTGATAGCAAAGAATGGCGCACGACTCCTGAGGATTTAGAGTTCATAAGCGATTATCTCTACACTGTGAGGCATATTAAGATTCTTGATAGAAAACAGATAAAGAACTTGAAGAAAGAAGATCCTGAGTCATTATTGTTGAAAGCGACACTTCTTGGTGCAGATGAGAACGGGTTGTTCAAGCCTAAATGATTTCTATCGCTTTCAAAGTTTTCAGAATATTTATATACACAGTATATTATAGTATACTTAGGTGATATGCATGAAGGCGTTGTTTATCATTGCAATTATTGGTTTGTTCGTATTGTCTGGCTGTACGCAGTCTAATCCTATTGTTGGAGGGGATGTCGATGAGTATGGTTGTAAGGCATCTGCAGGGTATTCTTGGTGTGCCGCTAAGGAAAAATGTTTAAGGACTTGGGAGGAGCCATGTGAGGGCGTGCCCCCTGTCGGTTGTTCTGCAATGACTGAAGAGGAAGCTTTAGAGATAGCAAGGAACAGTGAATGTGGTGACGTTTTCAAGTGTTCATGCCCTGATGGGTATACTTTGCAGGAAGGCGGTTGTTATCCTGATTGTTATTTTGAGACTCCATCATGTAATGCTCCGACTATCCAATGCAGTGCTATCTTGACGTGTAATATGGGCACTAAGACTTATTGGGTTGATCTAGATATGGAGAAGCCGGGTTGCAATCCTGCTTGCGTAATCAATGTAGAGAATGAGTCTGCTGGGATCAATTGGCGTTGTACAGGTTTAGGAGAATGAATGAATTAGATGAATTACGCTCAAGCATTGATGCATTGGATGATGAGATAGTGTCCCTTCTTAAGGATAGGCATGAATTGGTTGCGATCATAGCTAAATATAAGGAGAGGCTTAGCCTTGAGATTTATGATCCTGTACGTGAGGATGAGATAATATCCAGGGCATTGGACAAGGCAGAAGGTCTTGATCACGAATTCGTTAAGGGATTGTTCATGCTCATATTGAAGGATTCTAAAGTGTTTCAGGAGCGTATTCTTCAGAAACGTTAATAAATCCCTTTATTTTCCCCTATTTCATGGTCAATAAGATTACTGGGGTTTTTGACATACTTATTGCAATAATCATAATTCTTAACATGTATGATGTAATGGGGAATTTGCTTGTTCTTGCTGCAGTCATCTATTTCATTGTGAGGATGATCGCATTCTATGGCGAGCCATTGTACATGGTTGATGGGCTTATAGCATTGATATTGTTTGTGAACTTATTATATCATAACATATGGATAGGATACATCATAGTGAT
>CAZQDS010000092.1:0-3695 GCA_964591655.1 uncultured Methanosarcinales archaeon | reverse complement strand
ATCGTTCCCTTTTTTCAACCCTTTCGCAAGATACAATAACCTATTATGGTTGGCATTCATCCTTTTCGGCGGGAAATAATCCGTTGAAAACATGACTATATTCATTCGATCACCTTGACTTGCTGCAACCCATTGTCATAAATCCTGTCCATATCGCCGAATTTGGACTCTATCCTGGCCCTATTTGAAACAGAATCAGCATTATTGCTGTCTATCAGATACCCGACGTTAGTGAACTCCAGAAGAGTATCCAGAACAGGCTTCGGCGTGTTCCAGTTTATTATTGCTGATGTATATGTATCTGAAAATAATGAGACGCCAATAATATTTTCTTTATAGAATATTTTACTCCTTACATTCATTATATTTGTTTCGCTCTCTGTAATTATTATTTTGTCAATCATAGTTCTGCCGCTCGAACTTGTCAGTGCGTTTACGTTTTTTGATAATGATGATATGTGACTGCAATATATGATGTGATTATTGCATATTACGTTTTTTTCTATCATATTATTATCTAAGAAATCTATCAATTCAACTGTTTGCTCTCTTACAATCAGAATATCTGATTTGGATTCCCTTATAGTAATATATACTGGGATTATGAGGGCCATAATTATTATTGCTACTAATGAATATTTTATGTTTCTTTTATCCATTTTCAGGATGTGTTGTAAAAAATATGCTATTAATATTGTCATTAGAGGCAAAAATAGATAAAAGAAGTATATTGTTTCGACCATGAAAGCCAATGCGAGTGTTGCACCAGTCAATACGAACATATCCTTGTAATTTTTTTCTTTTTTCAATAGAAGAACGAAATATCCTATCGGAAGCAGGATTATCAATATGCCGAAATGCATACTGATAGAGAATATTATGCTCAATATGTCATCTATATATGTTATTCCGGTATTGAATGATATTCTTGTAGTCTCTGATCCTATATTTGTGTGCCCGAAGAAATAGGCTGCTGACAGAAATATTGCTATCCCGAATAGTAATATTGCCAGGTTGTAAGACATTTTATTTTTATAGAATTTATTTGCAATTTTTGAAAGTATAAATGCAAATAAGAAAAGCAGCAGTATTATCGTCGATCTGTGAGTGAGGAAAGACACACCTATCAAAGTCAATATCAAAAAAGTTTTTTTAATATCGAGATGTATATTTTTAATCAATAAGAAAAGTATTACTAGAAAAAATAATTGAAGAATATTCCTTGAAGTAAAAAATGTAGAGTAAGATATAAAAAATCTTGTGTTAAGATAAATCAACACCGTCAATATCGAGATTATTTCATTACTGAATATGTCTTTTGATATTATATATAAAAGCATTCCTGCCATTAATATTAAGAAAACATTAAATATAATTGTGCTGCTCGTCAGATCCAAACCTGTTATCAAAGATATCTCTGAAATGAATATTATGCCTCCAGATGGGTAAGATATTGATGTCATGCCTATGGAAGTGGGAAAATCAATATTCCATACAACATGCCCTTTTTCTTGTACATCTTTGGACAATCCATACAATTCATATGTGTCTGCGCCTTTAGGATAATAGTTGTCCAGATCCAATCTGAATGTCAAACTAAATAATAATGCTAATATGGCGATTAGTGCCAGTTTCCAAGCTTGGTTATATGTTTTCATAGGCGTTTGTTAATCTTGTTTTGAATATTTTTTGCGTATATCCTCGCATTATCTTGTTTTCATTGTTTTTTTCGTAATTGGTCGATTTTTTTATTGAATTTAAAGATATTTTAATTATGGCATTTTTCAATCCCGAAACATCTCCTGGCTTGATCAATATTCCATTCTCTTTCTTTACGACTTCAGGTATTGCGCCGACATTTGTCGATATTATTGGAAGGCCAAACGACATAGCTTCTAGTATCGCGACCGGCAATCCTTCTGCGTATGACGGCAGAACAAAAACATCTGCAGAGGCGAAATATTTGAACCTCTCTTTCCCGATGACTTCTCCGATGAATATGCACCTGTCTCTTATCTCTAGCCTGTCAACTTCCTTGAAGAATTTTTCCTTATCTTCGTAAGGGCCGACAAAAATAAACTTTATTTTATCATCATTTATTTGTTTTATGGCTTTGATCAGGTCATATGCTCCTTTTCTTTTGCATATGCTGCTTAAAAAAAGCACAGTATATTCATCCTTAGGGTATATCCTCTTGTATCTTTTGAAATCTATTTCTTCTATGGCATTGTTTATGACGAATATATTTTTGTTCCTTGATATCCCCGAATAATATTTCTTCCATGATTCGGAGAGAACTATTATTTCGTCCGCTTCATTGAGAGTCTTCTTGACTTTATTTTTCTGTTCTTTATTCAAATCTGCAAACCAAGTCTTGAATCCTGACCCATGCATATGTAAGATGGTTTTTTTGTTCAATAATTTGCATATGCTATGGAATATTTTCTTTTGGATAAAATCCTTATCTGCGGCAATATGTATGTGAACTATGTCTGGATTGTAAATTATGAGATATAGAGATAATTTTATGCACCTATATAAGAAATTGAGAACGTTAAATATTATGTTGGATTTAATGATCTTATTCTTGCTGACATCGAAAGGTATGAACTCTGTCCCTTTTATATCTATGCTGCTCATCTGTTCCATCACAGTCTGCATCCCTCCCGTAGGTGGTGGCATTGGTCCGATTAAAAGTATCTTTTTCATTTTTTCTTCGTTTTAACCATTTTTTCTTTGTTTCGCTTAGTTTGTGTGTTTGCAAATTTTTTTATGAACGAATTTATCATGTTTGAAACGTTACTCTTTATATCGAGCCTTTTTGTCTTCTTCGGATTATTGATGGCGTCTTTCAATTCTCCGCCCTTATTTATAATTTGTATTGCATCTAGATGCGCAAATTTGTGCAGTATTTCTAATTGATGATTATCCACGTGTTCACCGTATTTTTTTAACCTGGCCATCGCTATAACTTTACATCCATTGGTCAGCGCATTCTCTATAGATGCGGTTCCCGCATGGCATATAACTACCTCGCTCTCTTCGTAGTTTTTTTGCATCTCACTTTCTGTAAGCCATCTCTTATGTCTGAACTTAGGGATATAGTCAGAAACACCGATCTGCCCGAATATTTTATAATCTGTTCTTAAACCGTCTACGGCCAATAGCATCCTATTGAACTGTTTTTTCGAGGTGCCGACAGTCACGAATATCTGTTTTTTTTTGCTGTTGTTTTTGACTTTAAAATCAAATACTGGGCCAGAATAAATCCCTCTCTTATAATATTTCTTCAGCTCTTTCCACTGTATCAGTGTCAAATCTGCAATAGGATAGATTAATTTTCCAAACACGGATGGTTCTTTTATCCTGGCAAAACTTTCGATAAATATTAATTTGGCACCAAAAAGTTTGGCGAAGCATGCTGAAAACAGTGCTGAGCCCCCTCCGGCAGTTATCAAAACGTCCGGTTTTTCTTTTCTTATTATTCTGAAGCTTTCAAACATATTTATTATTGTATGAAAAATCTTCTTATCTGTGTCCCTGACGTAGTATTTTTTGTATTTCCTGAGTTTTGACCTGGAATCTTCCCTGTCGATAGTTATGAAAAAAATATCATCAGATCCTATTTTATCGACTATCTGCAATAATTTTTTCAAATGTCTTTCGCTAGAACAAGCGTAACATATTTTAGTCAT
>CAZQDS010000091.1:0-3889 GCA_964591655.1 uncultured Methanosarcinales archaeon | reverse complement strand
GTCAGTTGTAAGTGAAAACTTGAAACTGTTATATTTCAGATTATTGCTTTGATTGTCCAATACGATTGCAAAAATACTTATGATCATTGAAAACGCTATGAATAATGTAATAAGTATTATGCCCCATCTTTTCGGTTCTTTCTTTCTCATAAAAACACCTTTAATTCTTTAAAGAACATCCTCGATAGGTTTTTTCTTTGATTGCACCTTTATCTCTTCTTTCATATGTTGCACTTCTTTCGTCAAGTCAACGCCCAACTCATTAAGTGCAGCAACATGCATCTGCATCAACTGCTCGATTATTTGGAGTATCCTGCTCAATTCTGCGCGCTCTTTGCTTAAAGTGCTTAACGATCCCTTATGGAATCCTATCTGCTCATCCTTGCTTGTACTTGTCGGTTTCTTGACTGCCTTGCTCACTGGTTTTTTAGCCATAAATATCACCAATACACGAGGATAAACAGTCATTTAAATAGTTTGTGATGGTGAAATTGCGAAAGTCTTTTGTGCCGCCTTAAGATGAGCATCTTATTTTTAATAGTTGAGAAATTCTTGCAGGATTGCAAGTGGCAAGAATTTCTCTGATTCAGATATGCATATGCGAATGGCGGCATGAAAGACACGCAAATTTTATAAACAACTCATTATTCATTTCCGATAATGGGCGGGTAGTTAAACCTGGTATAACGTCCCGTTGGCTATACTCTCTATAGTTTTGGTAAACTATAAGTTATGATTTACCAGAATCGGGAAGGCTTCGGGTTCAAATATCCCGGAGGGAGACCAAAAATCCCTCAGGATTTGAAAGTCCCGACTCGTCCATATACTTATATTTACTTAAGAGTGGTAATAAAGACAACATTTATAAATAATTATCGTCTTCTATAATTATGGGTTGGCCCGTAAGTATTAGGAATACGCAATTATTGGAAGATACATTAAAGAATAATGCACAAATATTTCTGAACGACGAAGCAAAACATAATAGCAAAATATTTTATGAACTGTTACAGTATGCGCCTAAGATATTGCCAGAATTCTCCTTATTGTCTGATAAACAGATAAAAACTATTGCAGATTCAGTTGCATATTTAGTAAGAACCGACCATCTGCTATTGCAGAATTATTTTGGTGTTATACCCGCATTTGCATCTCAAAAGAGCTGTCCTAAAATTTATGGAGAAGATGGTTTGGATGTACACCTCAAAAATAGTCCTGAAACTCTAAGTCCCAGTTTTGAAATAGATAAACAATATACTGAGTTAGGCGCAGAACTATTTAGATGTTACAATGCAGCAATAAATTGGATGGGATTAACTGATACATTAGATCCGGTGCATCACTCTTTAGCACCAGCATTCAAACTGGCCGATATGACAGCACATTTATTGACGCCAACAGATCTAATAGACTATCATTACACTAATGAAGAAATTGAGCAATTTAATTTGAGGGTTCTAGAACGGTCACGAGAAATATAACTCCCGACTTTTCCGAACTTCTTTCTTTAAAATCATATATTTTTTAAATTCTTTTATTTATTAAAATGATATGGGTATGGCGGCACATTATCCTCAGAATATCCGGAATCAAAATTGAATGCTAATATCTTAAAAAAACATTCTAAAGTTTTTCTTATAATACCACATCAAGAAGATGAGCATGGTATAAAGATATTATTTAATAGGGAGAAACAACGTCAAGAGCAGAGAGGATTCTGGAAGGGATATGATGATGCCAAATTATTAGAGAAAGTACGCAAAGATTATTTTGAACGGCTTCCAGGAATGAAACATTGTGCACATGAAATAATCATTTCAGGACCGGAATCGCCAAAACAATTAGCTAATCGCATAGAAAAACTAACTCTTAAATAACTGTCATAATTCCTAAAACTTTAAAAATAGGCGTAAATACACGAATTAATATGATTCCTGATAAGCAGTTGAAGAAGGAGTTCAAGCTTGTCGCTAGCAAGACTCCTGAGAAGTATTATGCTGTCAATGCATTGAAAAGCCAAGGTTTTGTCAGGCAGCAGTGCAATGATTGCAAGAAATTCTTTTGGTCGATAATCCTTAGGAGCGTCTGCGGTGATGCTGAATGCATGAAAGGCGTGACATTATTCGAGAAGAATCCGAAAAGAAACAGCATGACATACATAGATGTATGGAATAAGTATAAGGAGCACTTCGAGAATCTAGGATATTCAGCAATAAATAGGTATCCCGTGGTTGCGAAATGGAATCCCACGACGGATTTTACAATTGCATCAATAGCTGCATTCCAGCCATTCGTAATCTCTGGAGAAGTCGAAGCGCCAGCAAAAAAACTTGTCATTCCACAATTTTGTTTAAGGTTTGGTGATATTGACAATGTAGGGATCACCGGATCGCATTGCACGGGCTTCGTGATGATAGGACAGCATGCTTTCGTGAGCCCAGAAGAATGGGACCAAGAGAGATTCTTCATGGACATATACTCTTATGTCGTCGATGTTGTCGGCTTGCAGAAAGAGGAGCTTGTCCTGCATGAGGACGCATGGGCTGGCGGTGGCAATTACGGGCCGTGCATGGAATTCTTCAGCAATGGAATAGAATTATTCAATCAAGTATATATGATGTACGAGCATAGGGATGAAGGAGACAGGGAATTGAAGCTGAAAGTCCTGGATATGGGCCTTGGCATGGAGCGGATTGCATGGTTCACGCAGGGAACGGCAACATTATACGATGCGATATTCCCGACTGTTCTTGATTATCTGATAGAGAACACGAAAGTGGATTTCGACCAGGAATTATTCAGGAGATTCGCGCCGTACTCATCAATGCTTAATATAGACGAGACAGATGACATAAACAGATCGTGGCAGTTCATATCGGAAAAGATAGGCATAGGTGTTGAGGAATTGAAGAGCAAGATAATGCCTATGACAGGGATATACAGCATAGCCGAGCATTCAAGAGCGCTGCTTTTCGCCATAACAGATGGCGGACTTCCTAGCAATGTAGGCGGATTCTATAACCTGAGAGTGATATTCAGGAGGATGATGTCGTTCATGGACAAGTTCGGATGGCAAGATGATGTCGACATAAAAAAAGTGCTAAGGCTACACGCGCAATATCTTGAGCCTGTATTCCCGGAATTGCAGGATGCAGTAAACGAGGTTTATGAGATACTTGATTATGAAAAGAAAAGATATTATGAAAATAAGGCAAGGACAAAGGCATTGATAGAGAACATAATACGGAGAAATGAACGATTGCCGATAGAGAAGCTGATAGAATTATATGACAGCCACGGCATAGACCCATTCGAATTGTCCTCAGAGGCAAAACCTTCTGGCCTGGTCATTGATGTTCCTGAAAACTTTTATGCATTAGTGACAGAGAAGCATGAAGAGGAATCGAGGCTTGCCGCAGAGAAGATAAAGACTGCGACGAAGAAAGAGAAGCATTACGATGTAGAAGATTTTACGACTCATGCATTGTATTTTGAGCATTATGATCTTGTAGATTTCAAGGCGATAGTGCTGAAGATAATACATGACAAGGAAGAGCGCAATTATAAGGTGGTCCTCGACAGGACGAGCTTCTATCCTACATCAGGAGGGCAATTGCACGATATAGGAATGATAAACAACTGCAAAGTGACCGATGTCTTCAAGCAAGGCAGCGCAATAATACATGTCCTTGATGAGATAGATTTCAAAGAGAAGCAGACGGTGCATGGGCGTATAGATATAGACAGGAGGATACAGTTGGCGCAACATCACACAGGAACGCACATACTCAATGGTGCAGCAAGGAAAGTGCTTGGCAATCATGTATGGCAGGCAGGAGAATCTGCTCGAACCCTTCGTGCGCGGCGAGCCGGCGCGCACGGTGAACGA
>CAZQDS010000090.1:0-3957 GCA_964591655.1 uncultured Methanosarcinales archaeon | reverse complement strand
CGTAGGCCAGCAGTCAATGAGGGGAGGAAGAATCAGCAAAGGATTCAACAAGAGAACACTCTCAGCATTCAAGAAGAACGATTTGGGTCCAGCTGCAAGAGGATTCATCAAGGAAGGATTCAAAGATGGGCTGAAACCGCATGAATTGTTCTTCATGAGCATGACGGGAAGGGATAGCCTGATGGATACTGCATTAAGAACTCCAAAATCAGGATACTTATACAGGAGGCTTGCAAATGCGATGCAGGACTTGAGAATACAGAACGACTTTACAGTCAGGGATGCAAGCAACAAGATAGTCCAATTCATTTACGGAGAGGATGGTGTTGACGTAACAAAGTCAGAGAACGGCAAGATTAACGTTAAGAGGGTCATTGACAAGGTGATGGCAGAGAATTAAGATGACGGCAGAGAATTCTGCTGCAATTAATGATGCGACTAATGCGCAGCTGCCGCTAATAAGTTCATGATTAATAAAAACACGGGGTAATAAAATGGATAACAAAATATTCAAGGATTATGAGAACAAGATTCCTGAAAAGATAATTCAGGATGTGAAAGATAACCTTCCAGACAAGGTTTCTGATGCAAAACTGAAAAAAATAATGGATGCAGTACATGAAGAGTACATTAACTCAATCGCTGAACCTGGAGAGTCTGTAGGATTGGTTGCTGCAGAATCAATAGGGGAGCCTTCAACACAAATGACTCTTAACACGTTCCATTTTGCCGGTGTATCTGAAATGAATGTAACAACTGGACTTCCAAGGATAATTGAAGTCTTGGATGGGAGGGCAGAGATATCAACGAAGATGATGCATATCCATCTGAAGAAACCTTTCAGTGAAGGTAAGGACATAAAGAAGATTGCAGAATCAATAAAGGAGACGACATTAAAGGAATACATAACTGAAGTCTCCATAGATATTGCCGATTCGCAGATGAAACTGACGCTTGATGAAGCTAAACTAGAGCGAATAAACATGAAAGTCTCTCAGATAATAAAGAATCTAGAGAAGGCATTCGCAAAAGGATATAGTTTCAAGCCAAGCAAGGAAGCAGAAAACATATTGATTGTAAAATCTACTAGCAAAGAGGATGATTTGAATAACATCTACAAGCTGAAAGAGAAGCTGCAGGACGTATACATAAATGGAATAAAAGGGATAAAACAGGTGCTTCCTGTAAAGAAAGGCGATGAATATATCATTGTTACATCAGGTTCGAATCTAAAGGATGTTTTCAAGCTTGAATTCGTCAATCCAGATAAGACCGTTACAAATGACATATTTGAGATAGAGCAAATACTTGGTATAGAGGCAGCCAGATCTGCAATAATAACGGAAGTGGAAAAAGTCATCGATGAACAAGGGTTGAATGTTGATTTAAGGCATATAATGCTTATCTCAGACATAATGACCACTTCCGGGACAGTGCTTGGTGTTAACAGGTATGGGATAGTCAAGGAAAAGCCTTCAGTACTTGCAAGAGCATCATTCGAGACTCCGATCAAGCATATAATAAATGCAAGCATAAGCGGAGAGGTAGACCATTTGAGGTCAGTCATAGAAAATGTGATGATAAACCAAGTCGTCCCAGTCGGTACAGGATTGGCGAAACTTGTGGTTAAACAACAGAAAAAATCAAAGAAAGGAGATAAGGGAGAATAAATTCCGAGAACCTAAGAAAATTTATTGTTTTGAAATGTTTAAAAAACAAGGAGATAAAAATGTACGAAGAAGAGATAAGGAAGGGCTTAGCAACAAAAAAATTAGTTATTGGTACAGATGAAACATTAAAGAACATAAGGAAGGGGCTTATAAGAGTAGTCTATGTTGCCTCAAACTGTTCCGAAGATGTTATGAAAGACTTGAAAAGGTATTCAAAGATGTCAGGGTTTGAGATTTTTGATACAAAACTCCCGAATGATGAATTAGGGGCAGTCTGCAAGAAACCATTCAACATTGCGTTGTTAGGCATGTTAAAATAAATAAGGATGGATAAATAAGGGATTATAGGAGAAAATCGACAAATGGCCAATCAAACTTATGACGTGGAGCTCATCAAGATAATAAACTTGTTTGAGAATGTCACAAAAGCAAGAGTCAAGGATGCATTGTACATGAAAGACCTGCTCACATTCATAGTGTTTGAAGGCGACATGTTCAAAGCTTTAGGCAAGAACCTTGAAAATCTCAAGAAGATAGAGTCAATGTTGAAAAGAAAAATAAAGATTGTGGAATTCAACAATGACATGGTCAAGTTCATAACAAATCTTTTATATCCATATAAGGTGGATAGCATAACTGTGCAGGAAAAAATAGTGACATTACGGGATGAAGATACAAAGACAAAGGGTTTGATTATAGGGGCCAAGGCCCAAAACCTTAGGCAATACGAGAGCATCGTAAAAAAATATTTTGATATTGAAGAGATAAAAGTCGTGTAAATCAATAAATTGTTTTAGAACAATACTTTTGGAGGAAAAAATGGCAAAAAAATCAACTGGATTGAATTCAGCAAAAAAATTAGCTAAGAGAAGAAAAACATTCAGATATAATGATAAATGGTATGTTAAGAGAGTAACACAATATAAGAAAAGATCTGATCCTTTGGAGGGTGCATCACAGGCATCAGGGATAGTCCTTGAAAAGACACAGATAGAGGCAAAGCAGCCTAACTCTGCGATGAGAAAGTGTGTGAGGGTGCAATTGATCAAGAATGGAAAGCAAGTGACTGCATTCGCTCCTGGTGATGGCGCGATAAAATTGATAGATGAGCATGATGAAGTCGTCATTGAATGCATCGGTGGAAGGCAGGGAAAGACTAAAGGCGATCTCTCAGGCATCAGGTGGCAAGTGATAAAAGTCAATGGTCAGTCATTGAATGCGTTGCTGCATGGTAAGATAGAGAAGGCAAGGAAGTAATCCTCGTCTAAATTTTTTATCGTTTTTATTAATTCGCATTTTTTTTGATTGATTTTTATGAATATATTGTCGGTCATTGACAAAAATAACAGGGTGATACTATGAAAAAAACAAAGGCTTCTAAGCCTAAAAAGACGACTTCGAAGAAAGATGCTTCGAAGACAAAAAAAGATGTTTCGATTAAAGCTGCGAGTTCAAAAAAACCCGGTGTTGTGGCTGCCGGCCACTTGGTGTCTGTAGACTATACTGGGACGCTGGATAATGGCGACGAATTCGATAGCTCTAAAAATAATGGTCCGATATCTTTTGTCGTCGGAAGCGGCCATGTCATAAAAGGATTCGATGATGCTGTAGTCGGCATGAAACTGAATGATTCGAAGAAATTCAAGATAAAGAAGGAGCATGCATACGGTGACGTGAATCCGCAATTAATGCATAAGATACCTATGGATAAATTGCCTGAAGACATGAGAAAACAGGTCAAGGAAGGCGGTTTTCTCGTCATGCAGAGTCCAATCGGACAGCAAATACCTGCAAAAGTTCACTCAATCAAAAATAACGAGATCACTCTAGACTTGAACCATCCATTGGCTGGCAAGGACTTGACTTTCGACATAAAAGTAAAAGACATATCTGTTCCATCAGAAAAAGATTTACATGATGCGCATCATGGGCATGATCACGGGCATGATCACTCGAAAGGTGAATGTGAATGCGGTGGCGATTGCGAGTGCGATGAAGAATCAGATGATTGCTGTGGCGGAAGCTGCAACTGCAAATAATATTTTTATAATATTTTTCCAATATTTTTAAAATAAGATTTGCGAATAAAATGTCTCATCTAATAATTTGTCTAGGAAAAGATTCTCAGGAAAAAATCCATAAAATAATACCTAAATTCGACAATGTATATGTTGTGAGTGAGGGCATAGAGGGTCTAGATATGAAATCGTTGCGTCCTGATCAAAAGATTTCGTTGCTATTGATGCCTGATTTAAAAGTTAAGGAATTAAGTGATGCACTTTATTAT
>CAZQDS010000089.1:0-4034 GCA_964591655.1 uncultured Methanosarcinales archaeon | reverse complement strand
GAAAGCATTTTCTAATATCGTATGGTCTTCTGTGCAGCCTGGCGATACTGTTTATATCTCTGGAGGCAGTAATTCAAAGATTTATTATGAAACTCTACATATCGGTGATGTGCAAGGAACTGCTGCGAGTCCTATACTAGTCACAAGAGGTAAAGATGTGGGCCATAATGGTAGAGTTATTATTGATGGTGGAAACGAGACAAGAGGAGCAAGTATTTACATCGGGCGATCTGATTGCGGAAACTGGGCCACAGAATATGTTACTGTTAAAGGATTTGATTTAAGGGGTGCGACGGCAGGAGTCCATGTTGAGGGACTTGCTAATCATATAATTATTGATTCGATGAATATAACTGATTGGTATGATTTGGCAGGTGTTTTCCTTAATGGGTGTGTAAATGGTGATGATACTTCGAATGGAGTTGACATTGTCACAATAAAGAATAATACTATGATTACTTTTTTTGATGATGGCACTCAAACAGACGGGATATATGTTGCTGGCGTATCTAATGTTGTAATGCATGATAATTATATTTATATAAGGAATCAGGATCCGTTGGCTCATACTGACGGTATACAATGTGGGATGAACTGCGAAGGACTTAAGATATATAATAATGTCATAATAAATAGCGCAGTCTATAGTCCGGAAGGCGGGGGAATGCCACTTATACTTGCTGCTCATGCACCAAATCCAGTTATTATATATAATAATTTCTTGTATATGGGTGGCGCATGGTATGCTAATGCAAATATGGGTGATGTATTATACACTCATGGACAGAACATACAATCCCCTGCAGATCACCCTCCTACGTATATACTTCATAATACTATTGTAGGTAATGGACCTCGGCTTAGAGGTGTTGATTTAGTTTATTTTGGCACTAGCAACTCAGATGCCTATTTCAGTAATAATATAGTTGCACAATATGGCGATGGTCGTGCCGGTTTACAATGGCTTCAAACTTTTGGTCATAGTCGTTCTACTCCTATTAATGTTAATAATATGAAAAATAATTTGTTTTGGCGAGAATGGGGAGATGTTGTTATCGCAGGATGGCCAGTTGGCTTCACGAATGGAGTGACTTCAATCCAGAGCCCTAGTTGGTCTCAGTGGGTTAGTACTCTTGGAGGTACTGGTGTGAATGCGAATCCTCAATTTGTCAGCAATATGCATCTTGAATGGGGTGACCCTCAAATTTTTGATAAGCAGGCAGTTTTGAGAGGATACTTACAAAATAGTTCTCCTGCAATTAATCAGGGTGGGAATATACAAGCATTAGTGCAGTCTCTTGGTCTTCCTTGGACTGATATTAATGGTAATCCTCGTGATAGTACTCCAACTATTGGTGCTTATGAGTATGGCTCTGCTCAAGTTTGTGCTTCTGGTGATGCTAATTGTGATGGTTGTATTACTCTTGGTGAGGTAAGTGCGTATGTGAGTCTGTGGTTGCAGGGTCAAGTTACTTTGTCTCAAGTCAGTGGTGCAGTTGCTGAATGGCTTGGTGGATGTTGAAAATGAAAAAAATAATTTTTTTATTCATTATGTTTTTTGTCGGATTTTTAATTACCGGATCGGGGTGTACCAATAAATCATCTGATGTTGTTGATGGTTCTGTAAATAGTCCTGATAATGCACCTGTCAGTGATGCTATTACCGGCAATGTCGTCAGAAGTTTTTCTGTATCTCAAATATCTAGCGGCGAAACCGTTACGGTGACGTTGACTAAGAAGTTGAATGATGGTCAGAAGACTGTGTTGATTGAGGAGAATTTTCCTTCAGGATGGGAGGTCGTGGATGCCGGCACAGGAGTTGCTAAAGGCAATGCTATAAAATGGGCTGAATTGTTGAATGCAAATTCTGGGACTCTGGAATATACGTTGAAGTCCAGTTCAGATTCTGGCGCATGGTCTGGCGAGTATTCAATCAATGGTGCTCCTCCGGTAAGTATAGAAGGTTATTCCATTATAGGATGAGAAATTTATTTTTGCTCACTTAACAATTATCGCAGGTTTTCCTGGAGCGGCATTTTTTGCCTTCTGCTCTGAAGAATCTTCAGCAACAATTATGTTGATCCCGCATTTGAACTCTTTCTCTAAGAAATCCTTGTTTTCAGAAAAGAAACCCCTCTCCGAATCCTGATCAAGAATGTGTTCTGGCATCTTTTCAATGAGTCTAGGGACAATCTTTGTGATGTCCTGTCCATGCTTCTTCAATTCAGTGCTCATGACGTGTTTTATTATTTCAGATGCATTTCTCGTCACTAAAACTCTTTCTTTGACTATATTATACAATTCATATTTCCATGCAGGAGATATTATTATCGTTATTTTTTCAGGCGTCTCTATCTTCGCAAGCTGAAGCACTGAATAGATGTCTTTTTTGGTGGCATTTGATAATTCCTCAAGATAATGCAATTTCTCATCTATCGATTCCTCCCGGTATTCGGGCCATGATGCTCGCGAAGAATATGAATCATTGCCGATCATGTGCCAGCATTCTTCAGAGACATGCGGCATGAAAGGGTTTATCATTATCGCGAGTTCATTGAGTGTCTCTGAAAGCAAATCCTTTGAGATGTTGTCTCTCACATCGTATATATAATTGACGAAATCCATCAACAACAATACTGCAGCATTCAATTTGAAATCATCGATTGCTGCTGTAAGGTTCTTTATCAGAATATTCTTCTTGCTGATGAGATATTTATCCTTCCTTGAAGAAGTATTATTGAATGATTCTAGCTCTTCATAAAGCTTGAATGTCCTGTTTATGAACTTGAATGTACCTTCTATCCCTTTATCGCTCCATTCCATCTCCTTGTCTGGGCTTGCGACGAACAATACGAATGTCCTCGCTGTATCGATGCCGTACTTGTCCGCTATCTCGTCCTGTGTCACGATGTTCCCATGGCTTTTTGACATCTTAGCACCGTCTTTATAGACTATTCCTTGATTGAACAATGCATTGAATGGCTCATAAATATCTAACATTTTCATGTCACGCAATGCCTTCGTGAAGAACCTTGAATATATCAGATGGCCTACTGCATGCTCTATCCCTCCTACGTATTGGTCTACAGGCATCCAATATTTCACTGCTTCCCTGTCGAATGGTACATCGCTTGTTTGTGGACTGCAGTATCTTAAGAAGTACCATGATGAATCCATGAATCCGCCCATCGTGTCAGTCTCTCGTCTTGCATTGCCTTTGCATTTTGGGCATTTCGTTTCAATGAATGTCTTTGATGTGAGCAATGGGTTGCCTTTATCATTGAACTCTACATCATCAGGCAATAATAATGGTAGACTATTTTCTGGAACAGGAACAATTCCACATTTATCGCAGAATATCATAGGGATAGGTGTTCCCCAATATCTCTGACGAGAGATCAACCAATCCTTCAACTTATAATTGACAGTCCTCTTCCCAAGACCTTTCTTCTCGACAAATTCACTTATCTTATCAATCGCATCATCATTTTTCAATCCATTGAATTGATCCGAATTGACAAGAACACCATCATCCGTATATGCTGAATCCATTTCCAGGATCTTATCGAGCAATTCAGGGAATTTGTCTGACTTAAGACCTGCTGTATTGAAATGGCCTTTATCTTTATGAACGATAAATTCTCCTTTAATATTATCTGCAAACAAATCCTTTACCTTGACAGGAATGTATGGGTCGTCCTCAGAAAAATATGCGATGAATTTGTTTATTGATGATTTAATTATTGTCCAGTCAACACCTGCCTGACTAACTTTTTGAACATTCTCGCTATTTTTATAGGGATGTTTTTTCTTGTATTCATCCCAATCCATATCTTTATGAGTGGGAGAGACGAGGATCAGCTTGTCGATTTTTTTACCGAGTCTTTGAAGGAATTGCAATGCTGTGGGGCATCCAAGGCTATGTCCTATGATTATCGAGTCTTTATCCATAATATTTTTGTATTTATCAATCTCTGTTAGCCATTTTTCAAGATCAGGATATTCTGCATCAGGAAGATAAGGGACTATCACAT
>CAZQDS010000088.1:0-4036 GCA_964591655.1 uncultured Methanosarcinales archaeon | reverse complement strand
TATGAGTGGAGCTAATATTTATTCTGCTATCTAATCAGTCAATTCAGTCCCGTAAATCCCTCGTATATCGTATGCCTTGAATATGCTCATATGCCCTTCCATTCATTCATCGCTTTTGTCATGCTCTCAGCAGTCTTTGTAGAGTACCATTGTCCTGAGAATATGTACCCCCATAGCCTGTCTTCTGCTGCAAGTTTAGGGAATACATCCTGTTCGATCCTTGAATATCCGTCTGGGATGTATTTGAGTACGTCAGGCTCAACTATGTATAGTCCAGCATTTACAAGTTTAGATGGAGCATTCTCTTTTGATGGCTTTTCTATGAAAGTCACTATCCTGTTCCCATTCAACAATGCGACACCGAATTTTGACGGGTCATTTACTGTCGTAAGGGCGATAGTGCATATCTTATGCCCGTCTGTATGGAATTCGTACATGTCATCTAAATCAATACTCTTCAGCTCATCGCCATTGCATGTAATCACTGTCTCTGTTATGAATTCAGATACTGCCTTCAATGACCCTGCAGTCCCTAATGGGTGCTCTTCCTCGTTATAATGTATGCTCAATCCGAATCTTGATCCATCGCCGAAATATTCTCTTATCCTATTGTTTTCTTTGCTTATGCAAAGCATCACTTCTTTAACTCCGTGCTTCTTCAATAATTCGATATTCCAAAGCAGTAATGGCTTGTCATGGATCTCGACCATTGTCCTGTCTGGATTGTCCCCGCCAGCGAGTATGACCGCCTTCCTTGGCCTATTTGATGCGAATGCCCTCAATAGGAGCAATTCCATAGCATGGCTCCTGTTCTTGACTTTTGTGCCATCGACTTTCTGGTCTATCTTCTCAAGCAATTCTTTCTCAATCGTTAATGTTACTCGCTCTTTCACAGTAAGATAAGGTATGATAAAAGTTTTTAAAGTTTGTTAATTTTTAAAGGATTATCTCTCCTCTCAAGTCATATGTTCCAGAACCAGTTATTTTCACCTTGACGAAATCGCCTATCTTGTGCTTGCCGTCATTTTCCAATATGATCTGCTTATAACTGTCATTTCTTGCTATTATAGTATCATTTTTTCCTATTTCGTTTATTAAGCAATAATATTCTTTTCCTATAGATTTTTTGCCATTCTCTATCGAGATATCCATAAATAATTTTTTCATCATTTCAGAACGTTTTTTTATATCTGAGCCAGTCAATTGTTCCATCTTTTCAGCAGCGGTCCCCTTGCGAAGCCAGAACCTGCTAAGATTTACCACATCCGGAGAGGTCCTTCTTAATAATTCCATGCTGTCCTCAAACTCTTTTTCTGTCTCTCCGGGAAATCCAACAATGATGTCTGTACTTATGCCTATTCCAGGGATGTGTCTCTTGAAATCGTTCACTATGCCTTCATAGTCTTTCACTGTATAGAACTTTTTCATTGATTTCAACACCCTGTCATTTCCTGATTGTATCGGGATATGCAAGAACTTGAACATCTTAGGATGCTTGAATGTCTGTATCAAATCATCTTTTATCCTCTTTATATGGTCAGGATTCGCCATCCCAAGCCTTATCCTGAATTCTCCATCGATAGCAAGCATATCATTGAGCAATTGCGGCAAGAAATATTTCTCTTTCCTGTAGACATCAAATCCATAGCATCCATTGTCCTGGCTTGTGATCCAGAACTCTTTGCATCCAGAAGCAAGTGCAGACTTGAACTGCATCAATATCTTCTCCTTAGGATAACTAAGTAATTCTCCACGCGCAAATTTTGTCTTGCAATAACTGCAGACACTCAAGCAACCCTCTGATATGGGGAGTATCTCTATTATTCCCGTCTTCCTTATCTTCGGGAGATTAAGCCTATCATTATAATCATTAGAGATGTTCTGCACAGTCTTCCCGTCCAATGCATCATTGACTATATCGACCACGTGCACAATCTGCCTAGTGCCTATGACAGGCACATCCTTTAATGAAGTGCCTAGGATTTGCGGATCCGCTTGAGGTATGCATCCAGATACTATTATCTTCTTCCCACGTGCTTTCCATTGACGGAATTCCTTGTAGAATTTGTTTTCAGCAAGGTTCTTGACAGAGCAAGTGTTTATTATGATTATGTCAAAATCTTTCTTGCTGTCAGGATCTTTTTCCCAAACATGCTTTGGCACGCCATAATTTGATATTACACCAAAACCTGCCTCTTCCAACAATCCTGCCATATTCTCTGAATCTGTCTGGTTCAATGAGCAGCCGAACGTCTTTATGTAAACAGTCTTTTTCTTGGCCATGCTATGCGGATAAATAAATCGCTTAAAAAGTTAATTATCGTGCTCTAGTTACTCTCTAATAATGAATAACATTTATATAATATGGTTCTTAGCATTTATCATGCTTGACAACGTATACGATAAGTCCGGATTGAAGAGAGTGATAGATAGCATGCCAGAACAGGTCAGGGAAGCATATAATATGAATATTAATGTGACACTTAAAGGAGTCCCAGACTATCTTATAATCTGTGGCATGGGCGGTTCTGGAATTGCAGGCCAGATACTTGAATATTATTCGCACACGATCGCGACAGGCATCCCTGTCTTCAGCATAAGGGATTATGACATCCCCACTTACGCTACCAAGAACTCATTATTTGTGATAAGCTCATATTCAGGGAATACTGAGGAAGCATTATCATGCTATAAGGAAGCATCAAGGAAAGGGCATAATATCATCGTAATAACTTCTGGCGGCAAACTTATGGAATATGCGGAGAGGGATAGGAATGCATTAGTGCTCCTTCCTAAAGGTTTGCAGCCGAGGAATGCTATCGCATACTTATTTTTCCCTATATTGAAAATTCTTGAAAATAATAAATTGATAGAGGGCCAAGCGTCATTTGTCAAGAACTTGGTCGATTCCCTGAATAAGAATTCAAAAAAATATGATGAGCAGGCAGAGATGCTTGCAGGGCAATTGGATGGAAGGATCCCTGTGATATATTCATCGACGGCATTTGCACCGATAGCTTATAGGTGGAAGACACAGTTCAATGAGAATGCTAAGACTGCATCATATTATCATGTGTTCCCGGAATTAGACCATAACGAGCTTAATGGTTTCAAGAACAGCAAATGGCCATTGCATATGATAATCTTGAAGGACGAAAGGGATCATAGGAGAGTACAGAAACGTATGAACATAACGAAGAACCTCATCAAGGAAGAGAATCCAGAAATGAAATTCACCGAAATAACAATCAAGGGCGATGACTTGCTGACTAGGATGTTTTCAGCCATATATCTGGGGGACTTGACATCATTTTATCTGGCGATGAAATATGCCACTGATCCGGCTCCAGTCGACATAATTGAAAAGCTTAAAAAAGAATTAGGGCCGTTTGTAGGATAGAGGGAAAATGTTCGGAAAAAAATATTTGCTTGCAGACATCGGCGCGACAAACACGCGGCTTGCGATAGTCAATGAGAAGTTCGATTTCATAAAACGTGCATATCATAAGAATCATGAGCTTCCAAGCATAAGCGATGCAATAAAAAGTTTCATCATAGGAGAAAGGATAAGCGTTGCTTGTCTTGCAATCGCTGCGCCATTGAATTCTGATAGGACAATTGCACATCTCACGAATTATGATTGGACAATCGATGCGAATGAGCTATCAAAAGCGATAAAGGCCAAAGTGATATTGTTGAATGATTTCGAGGCATTAGGATTTGTCGTTGATAACTTGAAAAAAGAGCATTATCATGAATTGACGAACAAAGGCCTTGACATATCTGGAACAGTTTCAGTGATTGGTGCAGGGACAGGTTTAGGGATGTCAATACTCTATCCGTTCAATAAGAGGCATTATCCGCTCTCTTCTGAAGGATGTCATTCTAGCGTATTCTTCAATCCAGAGAGCAAGTTAGAGATGGACCTGTTCAGGCATATGCGGAAAAAGAAGATCGTGATAGAAGCGGAATCATTGGTCTCCGGCAGGGGTATTGAAACAATATACGAATTCTTGTTGACGACAAACTTCAGGCA
>CAZQDS010000087.1:0-4075 GCA_964591655.1 uncultured Methanosarcinales archaeon | reverse complement strand
AGAATCTCAAGGCCTTAGGCCTAGAAACAGCAAAGGGCCAATGAGGTGGAAAAATGACTGATGTATTCATAGATAACAAATTTACCGGAAATGTAGCAGAGGGAAAAAAATTCGCTGATGACATAATATCACAGCGAAGATCAGGAAAACTCCCGCCTGAAGTCAATGTATTATACAATGAAGAGACAGATGAAGTGTATGTGGAGACATCAAAAGGAAGGACAATCAGGCCACTGATTGTGGTTAAAGATGGAAAGAGTGCACTGACACAACCACATATAGAGAAGCTCCAGAAGAATGAGATAACATGGTCTGACTTATTGAAAGAAGGAGTCATAGAATATCTTGATCCTACTGAAGAAGAGAATGCTTATGTCGCATTCTATGAACATGAATTGACAGCAGAACATACACACTTAGAGATAAGTCCATTGATAATATTAGGATTGTGCACAAGCCTAATCCCGTTCGGGCAGTATAATCAGGGAGTAAGGCTTTCACAGGGTTCAAAGAACCAGAAACAGGCAGTAGGGTTTTATGCTGCAAACTATTTTGGCAGGATAGACATGGATGTGAACTTGCTACAGTATCCACAAGTGCCTGTAGTTAAGACATTGATGCATGATGTCTCTGATTATCAGTTGCACCCTTCAGGACAGAACGTTGTGATAGCGATAATGCCTTATGAAGGATATAACATGGAAGATGCAGTTGTGATCAATAGGGGATCAGTTGATAGGGGATTAGGGAGATCTACATATTATAGGCCTGTCGTCTCAGAGGAACTGAGATATCCTGGCGGGTTGATGGATGAGATATGCATCCCGGACAAGGACGTTAAGGGTTATAGAACAGAAAAAGATTACAGGTTCTTAGAGGAAGACGGGATAGTTTCAGCAGAATCAAAAGTCCAGGAGGGGGATGTAATAATAGGAAAGACAAGCCCCCCAAGATTCCTGAATAGCATGGATGAATACAACCTGACAGGCAATATCAGGAGAGAATCATCAATGACATTAGAACATGGAGAAAAGGGGATCGTTGATTTGGTATTATTATCAGAGAACGAAGAAGGAAACAGACTGATCCAAGTACGATTGAGAGAGAGCAGAGTCCCTGAGATAGGAGACAAGTTCATCTCAAGGCATGGACAGAAGGGTGTAATAGGATTAGTTGTCCCAGAACAATATATCCCATTCTCAGAAAATGGGATGAGGCCAGATATATTATTCAATCCTCATGGATTGCCAAAAAGGATGACAGTCGCACACTTGATTGAGATGCTTGCAGGAAAAGTAGGCTCATTAGATGGAAGATACGTTGATGGAACAGCATTCGATTCAGAGCCAGAAGCCGCACTAAGAAAGTCTTTAGAAAAATTAGGGTTCAGAGATGATGGTACAGAAGTGATGTATAATCCTGTGACAGGAAAACAATATTCAGTAAGGATATACATCGGAAACATGTACTATCAAAGATTAAAGCACATGGTAGCAAATAAGATGCACTCCAGGGCAAGAGGACCAATACAGCTGTTGACAAGACAACCTACAGAAGGAAGAGCAAAGGAAGGAGGATTAAGGCTTGGAGAGATGGAGAAGGACACATTCATAGCACATGGAGCAAGTTTATTGCTCAAGGAGAGATTCGATTCGGACAAGACAATAGTCCCATTATGTGAAAAATGTGGATTGATAGCAGTATATGATTCAAGAAAGAACAAATCATACTGTCCAACATGTGGAGACAATGTAGAGATAAACAACATAGAGATTAGCTATGCGTTTAAGCTATTCATGGATGAGCTTAGAAGCTTTGGTGTCTATCCAAAAATGATATTAAAATCAGAATACGAGTCTGCATAATTACGAGGGAGCAAAATGGAAGAATACGTTCATAAAAAGGTTGACAGGATTGAGTTTGGATTCATGAGTCCAAAAGCCATTAAGGAGATGGCATCTGCAAAGATAGTAACTCCAGAATTATACGATAAAGAGGGTTACCCTGTAGATGGCGGGTTAATGGACATACGGCTCGGAGTCATCGATCCAGGATTGAAATGCAAGACATGTGGCGGGAAACTGAAAGAGTGTCCGGGGCACTTCGGATATATTGAATTGGCAAGACCGGTCATACACATAAAATTCATATCATTAGTATATGATTTGTTAAGATGCACATGTAGGGATTGTGGCAGGATACTTATCCCTAAACAGAAGATAGATAAGGCATTGGATGACTTGAACAATGCAGAACTTGAAGGCGGATTGATAGCAAGGAGAGACAAGATAAAGGAAATGACTGTAGAGATGAAGACAATCAATCAATGCCCATATTGTAAGGCAAAACAGTTCAAGGTGACATTGGAGAAGCCATCAACATTCTTGGAAGATGAGAAGAAGATAAGTCCAATCGAAGCAAGAATGAGACTTGAAAAGATACCTGATGATGATCTTAAAGTGTTCGGGGTGAATCCTGAAGCGTTGAGGCCTGAATGGACAATAATCACAGTAATGCCTATACCATCAGTGACAATGAGGCCATCAATAACTCTTGAGTCTGGAGAGAGGTCAGAAGATGACTTGACACACAAGCTTGGGGATATCGTAAGGATAAACCAGAGATTGTTCGAGAACATAAATGCTGGTGCCACAGAGATAATCATAGAAGACTTATGGGACTTGCTACAGTATCATATAACAACTTTCTTCGATAATGAGGTAAGCCAACTTCCACCAGCGAGACATAGGAGCGGTCAACCATTAAAGACATTGACAGCAAGAATAAAGAGCAAGGAAGGAAGAATCAGGCATAATCTTGCAGGAAAAAGAGTCAATTTCTCAGCAAGGACAGTAATCAGTCCAGACCCAAAGCTTGAAATCAATGAGGTCGGAATCCCGAAAGTTGTCGCCATGAAGCTAACTGTTCCAGAAAGAGTGACTGCATGGAATATAGAATATTTGAAAGCATTCGTTACTAGAGGTCCAGAGAATTATCCTGGGTCAAACTATGTTATTAGGCCAGATGGAAAAAGAAAAAGGATAACAAACGAGACAAAAGAGCAATTGCTTGAGGAAATACAGCCAGGGTTCATAGTTGAAAGGCACTTGATGGATGGAGACATATCAATATTCAACAGGCAACCATCGCTTCACAGGATGAGCATGATGTGCCATAAGATAAGAGTGCTCCCTGGATTGACATTCAGGCTTAACCCGTCAGTATGTGAGCCTTACAATGCAGACTTCGATGGAGATGAGATGAACTTGCACATCCCACAGACAGAAGAGGCGAGGGCAGAAGCAGAGATACTGATGCATGTACCTACACAGATAATCAGTCCAAGGTATGGATTAAGCATCATAGGATGCAACAAGGATGCGCAGACGGGGATGTTTGTATTGAGCCAGAAAGATTTCAAATTGACAAGAGAAGAGGCGATTGACATACTTGCAAGCATCGGAGTGACAGAATTCAACAGGCTTCCAGATAAGGAGATTGTTACAGGAAAAGAAGTAATCTCAACATTGATACCTAAAGACTTCAATTTCGTAGGATATAATAAGAGATACAAGGAAAACAAGGATGACCCAGAAGCTATAGTACGAATCGAGAAAGGACAATTGAAATCAGGATTGCTAGATAATTCAAACCTTGGAGAAGGCCAGGGATTGCTTTTGAGGAACATCTATAAACAATATGGGCCGGATTTCGCTTCAGATTTCCTTGGGAAGATATTCAAGCTAGGAAATGCTGTGCTATCCTATACTGGATTCACGACAGGAATAAGCGATATTGACATCTCAGAAGATGCAAAGAAACAAGTGACAGACATTGTCGATCAGACATATGCAGAAGTTGAGCAGTTGATAAAAGAGTATAATGAAGGGACACTTGAGACATTGCCAGGAAGGAACATGAGGGAGACATTAGAGTTGAAGATATTAGAGAAGCTGAACAAGGCAAGAAACAGGTCAGGAAAGATAGTTGCTGATACGGCAAAGAAGGATTCAGAGCTTATGATGATGATTCAATCAGGTGGAGCCGGAAACTTGCTTAATCTTGCACAGATGGG
>CAZQDS010000086.1:0-4092 GCA_964591655.1 uncultured Methanosarcinales archaeon | reverse complement strand
CTTTTTCCAGTCCTTCAAGCCTTAATGTGTCTCTGACTACTGTGACTACAGTCTCATAATTGTGCTTTACGCCCTCTTCCTCTTTCAATTCTTCTATCTGCTTGAATAATTCATTCATCCTTTTCAAATATTTTTTCGAGTCCTCCAACAGCGAATCGACCTCTTTTCCAGAAACGACCTTCTTGTCCCCATGCTCTATGTCTTTTCTTGTCTTTAGGACTTTCTCTAAAATTTTCACGTACTCCTCTTCAAGCATCTTCTCCTTGCGTATGAATATATCCCTTATCACTTCAGGACTCTCTTTAGGGGTCGGAGGAGGCAATCCATACAACATTATCGCTGCCTGTGTCGGCGTGAGTGTCGCCCAAAAGAAATCCTCTGTAGCTATCTCTGTAAGCTTATAATTCACCCTCTCAAGTATCTGCTCTCCAGAATGCATGAACATATCTATCGCTTCAGGGCTCGGCTTCACACGTCCCATCTGCAACAATTGTTTCCAAGGCATAAAAATACCACGGTCATAGAATGGCACTCCATCTCTCAAGAATGTGAATATTACAGGATTTGCTTCTTTTATGTTCTCCCAGAAATCAGTCAATATATAGACTTGGATATTTATCTTGTTCTCTATGCCTGTCATCTTTCCTGCATCAATGCCCATCCCTATTATGATTGCTCTCAACTTATCTTTTAGTTCTGCCCTTGTCATCTTCTTGACATCAGTATCATCAATGACTATGAACACATCAATATCTGACTTGTTTGTCGCTTTGCCCTGCACGAGACTCCCGCCAAGCACGTATGAGACGATATACTTCTCGAACTTCTTCAACACCATCCCCTTATGCACTTCTGCAACCTTTATCGCAGCAAGCATACCCTTATCGAACACTGGAAGGCTCAATGCGATTATCTCAAGGATATCATATTTTGCATCATAACAAGATTGCCAAAGCTCTGTAAGAATGACAGTCTCTATAGCCAGATTCTTGTCGACCTCATGAGCCATGGACTGCAATATGGTTGAAATCTTATCCTTCAATTCCTCTTTCGACATCTTCGTGCTGTCAGAATCATCGACCAGAACCATTATGAATATCTTGCTCTTGTCAACAGGCTTCTCCTTTCCATCCTCATCCTTCTCAGGCTTTGGAGGAGGCATCAACGCAATGCCAAGGATATAATCTGAAAATTTATCCATCGCCTTCTTCTGGAACTTGTCAAGCTTATCCTTGATCTCTTTCAATTTCTTCTGCGCCTCAGGAGGCAATCCTTGAGGGATAACATCACTTGCAGAACTAACATCCAAACCCTTAGGTTGAGAATAATCATCATGAAGTTTCTTTTTAACCATAAACTCACCAATCTAAAGAAAAGAAATAGCTTTAAAAAGATATTGGTTTGAAGAAACATAAACTTTAAATATAACAGATTTCAGAATTACTCTAGAATAATAAAAATAGTATAATAAAGATATAAAAGGTGGAAAATATGGGAAAACTTCATAAAAATCTTGATGATTTCTTTGATGAGTTAGAGAAAGATGGGTCTTCTGGATTGAAAGATGCATTCAAGAAGCACGATACATTCAATAAAGACGAGAATCTCGACCATTATTATAATAAAATATTCACTCCAGGAATTGATGAGATGTATAAAGGATTCACTGGTGCTTTAGATAAGGCTTTCGGTAAGGACGACGCAAAAGTCTATGGAAAAAAGAAAGACCTGAAAAAGGCAG
The DNA here is from genome assembly GCA_964591655.1 of uncultured Methanosarcinales archaeon. Taxonomy (GTDB): domain Archaea; phylum Nanobdellota; class Nanobdellia; order Woesearchaeales; family UBA9642; genus UBA9642. The sequence goes on along the minus strand of CAZQDS010000086.1, from coordinate 2,351 downwards.
CAATAGAAGGAATGAAAAAATTCTTCGAGAAAGTGCATCCATCTATATTAGAAGCCATAAAAGAAATAAAAGATGAAGATAAGATATATGACAAATTAGCTTCGATGTACAATGAACACGTTGGTGCAAATCAACAGAACGGAAGAGCAATACAAGCTTTAGTTGATTCATATGCTAGAAACAGGAAAGCAAGTGTTGGGACTTTGAAGAGGGATTTCCATGGAAGAAAAGCGGAGCTCACACAAGGAGGCATAGAATATATTACAAGCAAACACCAAGAAAGACATATAGACCATTATAGACCTCATAAGGTTGCCGCGCATGTAAAGAAAGAGATTGAAGCAAGAAAGGGATACAAAGTAAACATGGAAGACTTCGGTGAATTGCCAATAGACAGACTAATCGAAGTTAGAGATGGAATAAAGAAGGGAAGATATGCCAGAGGTACCGATCTAGGTAATTATGGTATAACATACGAGGAGTCTAAAGCTTCATAAAACCAGCACCTTTATATATTTCTTTTTTTATTTTATTTGTTGGGTGAGATTGTTAATCAGCAGATTTATCAGTTTGTGCAGGATTCTTTGAATAAGGGTTATGATCTGTACAGTGTTAGGAATAATCTTCTCAAGCAGTACCCTCAAGCACAGGTTGATGAGGTCATCAACATATTCTCTAAGCAGCAGCAGGAAGCACAATTGAGGAGTTACGTGCAGAGGCAGCTCGCATTAGGATTCAAGCCTGAGATGATACGTGGCAGCTTGGCTCAAAGCGGTTATTCAAAAGAATTGATTGATTCTGTGCTTGGAGGCGGGAGCATAACTGTAAGGCATGAGATCCATTTCCCTATAAAGACTATTGTTGTCATATTGTTGTTGATCAGTGTTGGCGGGGCTGGATACTGGTTCTTCACGAATAATGCAGGCAGTGCATTGCTTGACGTGTCGATACAATCAAACAATCAAGAGTATGTTGCTGGGCAGGAAGTCACGTATAATGTCGAATTGGTGAATATGGGCAAATCAAACAGGTTTGATGCGACTGTGAGATATACGATAACTGATGGCAGTGGCAGGATCCTTAAATCCTATTCTGAGACGCTTGCTGTTGAGACTAAAGCGACATCCAGCGGTAAGATACTTTTGCCAAGCAATCTTCGGCCTGGAACATATTATTTGAATGCGCTAGTCACTTATGGTGATGCTCAAAAAGCTGAGAGCAGCACTGAGTTCCAGATTGTTGAAGAGATAACATATAGGCCACCAACAGGAGGAGGGACAAGCACGGGAGAAGGAACTACAGGCGGTGGAACAAGCACGGGAAGTGGAACAACTGGAGGGGGGACAACCTCTAGTGGAAAGACTTTCGGTGACTCTATGAAACTTATAAGGCAACAAGCATTGACAAACCCACAGGTTGCAATAAACAATTGCCTTAAATTCACTAATCCAGAACAAAAGGATATCTGCTTAGGAGAGATTGCGTATAACACCAATAAAGTCAATTATTGTGACCAGATAAGCAGTCCTGATAAGAGAGATAACTGTTATCTGGCATTCGTCATCGGCGGGAATACGCAAGTATGCGATAAGATGGTTGATGCAACAAACAAGCAATACTGTAACCAGATGAGGATTGTTGAGCAGATGAACTATTATTATCAACAAGGTGATAATAAGAAGGTGCTTGAATTGAGCAGGCAGTTCGAACCTGCCATATATAACAGCAACCCCACACCAATAAACTATCAGAATACATACACACAGACATCATCATTGAGCATGGAAGATTTCACATTGACAGGAGAGTTAGAGTAAGATACGTTCTAGAATATTACAGCAATATTATTTATTATAGACATATCATTTATCATACTCACTTGAATACAGGCATCACTTTCGTCCTATGAAGCATTGTCAATTGTCCTAGCTTGTTCATTTCTTGCATCTCATCAATGCATGGCGGTGGAGGAAGCTTCAACAAGTATATCTCTAGGCTTTTATTTCCTGTCAAGTCTCCTCTTTTGACTATGAATGGATATGTCGTATCTAGCTCTATGCCGCCCATCAATGCAGGTTGTATCGGTATGTCATCCTCTGGAACATCCTTGTAGCTTGTGCATACCCCAAGGAAATAATTGTCACAGATCGATTTACATTCTTTAGGGATTATATATCCTTCTGCAGTCATCAATTTGCCGCTTAAAGTATATCTCCCTGGTATAAGCTCTATTTCTGTATTGTTCGCATCAGGGCTTATGAATATCGTCTGTGTCAATGGTTCCTCTATGCCTGATTGTATCCTTGTCAATGTGATTGTTATGGTATCATTGACCCCTGGAGGATAGCTTG
>CAZQDS010000085.1:0-4125 GCA_964591655.1 uncultured Methanosarcinales archaeon | reverse complement strand
CTTCAAGCTTCCCTGAAGCATGGATTAAGTTCCTTATTGCGCCATCCTTATTATCAGTATATACATAAGAGTGATGTGCAAAGTCTCCCCTGATGGTTCCTGGCAATGCAGATTTTGGCTCAGTGCTTCCGACAATCTTCCTTACATTCTCAACAGCATGTATTCCTTCAACACATAAAGCAAGTACCGGTCCTTGTGTCATGAACTTAAGCAATACTTGAAGCACTTTCTCTCCTCTCCTATCTGCGACATCAAAATAATGCTTCTTACCGAAGTTCTCATCCATCCAGACCATTTTTGCGCCGACAATCTTGAAACCGCTATCCTCAAATCTTTGGATGATACGACCCATAAGCCCTCTTTGTACAGCATCAGGCTTCAATAGGACAAGAGTCCTTTCGATTAGGTCTTCGGGGTTAACCTTTTTTTGTTCTTCAACTTTTGCCATGGGTCTCACTTCTTCTTTTTATCGGCATCTTTTGTGGTCCATTTCTCTTCCCTTGGGATCCTGTTCAATTTCAAGAGGTTCTTTTCGCATTTGCTTGAGCAAAAATAAAGAACTTGGCCTGAAACCTTTACATACATCGTGCCGCTTCCTTTTGGTATTTCGTTGTTACAAAATGAACATTTCATTTTAATCTCCTAAAGGTCATTGCCTTTATTGGTTGCCTCTTCCCATCTTATTCAATGGTCTGGCCTCGATTTCAGTCTCTCTGAGCATCAATATGTCACCTAATTGTACAGGTCCTCGAACATTCCTTCTCATTGTCTTGTTCTTGTCCCTCCCATCAAGGATCTTGACTCTGACTTGTGTAGCTTCTCCTCTTGTTCCAGTACGTCCTACGACTTCTTCTACTTTTGCTGGAACTGCGTAAGTGAAATTGACTGAACCTTTGATCTCTGCTTGAGCAGGGACATTCTCCAATCCTTTCATAGGTTTTTTTTGTGGTTTATCGCTTCCCATTTTTCACCTATTCCTTAAGCATTGATTTTGCATCTCCTGCATCAATTATCGCTACAGCCGCCGTAGGCTTTGTCAATCCTGCTGCTGCCCCTAATTCTTCCTTGCTTGGGACTTCAAAACTAGGTATCCCTTTATCTTTAGCAAGCAAAGGCAAATGCATGACTATCTCCTTAGGATTAACATCTGATGCATATACTACTGCTACAGCCTGTCCCCTTTCAAGAAGTTTTGTGACCTCATTTGTCCCCTTCTTTATCTTCCCTGATTTCCTTGCTATCTCAACAATTTCATATCCTTTATTATCTGCCATTTTACCCTCCAGGTATTAAGAAATAATACCTCATTCAGCTCTTCTGAGCCTCATTAATCATTGGTAACAATGGGGAAAAAAGAATCGTTTATAAATATTATTGTTATTGTCACGCCAATAATAATATTTAAATACGATTTGTGTTTCCTAGTATCAAAAATATAGTAATAAAAATGTGTGGGGTGTTTAAATGAAAGGGACATATGGGATTCTAATATTATTTGTTATTGTTTTATTTGTTGGTGCATGCACTGCTGAGCAGCAGACTGTAACGCAAGATGATGCGCAGGTTAACGAAAATAATGTGGCGCAGATGCCTGACATAAATGGGCAGAATGAGCCTGAACAGAAAGATGAGGTTGCCAATGCAGAAGCAGATACGGTGTCCATGGACTCTATATACAATTATGGGATGCTATCAGAATTTGAGTATCAGATTACTGCTAGCGGACAAGTTTCAAACATGAAGTATAAGATAAGTTCAGATACGGTCAATGGAAAGGCAGCGTGGCTTTCTGAAGCAGAAGCGACATCTAGTGGAGCAAACGTTAACACCAAAATATGGACTGACAAGATAACATATGCGTGCCTAAAGATGTCTTCTACAGTATCATTCAATGGCCAAGTGATGGACACGCCAGTAGAATGTCCTAAAGAAGGTCCGAATTCAGCATCGACATCCACAGGAGGAACGACGCCTCAACTAACATACGAGGGGACTGCATCTGTGACTGTGCCTGCAGGAACGTATAACGCAAAGATATATAGTCTTCAGGGTGTGAAGTATTATTATGCTGATTCAGTGCCTATCCCTGTTAAAGTAGAATATCAGGGATCAGTCACGGAATTAGTCAGCTGGAGATAAATAAGACAATATAAGAATTGTTGGGTTGATATTTTTTAATTTTTTTTTTGTTTATTTCCTATTGATCAGATTCTGTTTGTCTATTATTGCTTCTTGGTTCGCATGTCCACATTCACATATGACTGGGAATGTATCCGTGAATATTACGTCGCCACATTTTTCACAGTTGAAACCGAACACTTCATCCGGAACTGTCAGATCGAACTCTTCTAGCGGGAATTCTTGGAATTGTATTTCAGAAATCTTGTTTTTGGGTTTTTGGATGTCTTTTGTCACTTCTAGAATGCCTTCTGTCAAGCATGATAAGCATATGTTCATGTCTCCTTTTGCATAGGTTGTACTGAATATTGCAGTTTCATTGCTTGTGGTTCCACACATATCGCACAACTTAAGCGCATCCATGTAAATCAGTATACTAAAAGATATACTAATATATAAATCTTTTGTTATTATGTGTGGGGAACAAATTCTGATATTTGGCAATATACGAAAACAATATATATAATTGCATAAAACAAGTATCATGCTTTGGATATCCGCATTGATAGCATTTATAGCATTGATTATAGGATCGATAACAGATTTCCAGAAGAGAGAAGTTCACGATTATTTGAGCTATGGATTGATATTCTTCGGATTCGGTGCATCGATAATATATTCCGTCCTTTCAGGAACATTCTATATATTACAGACAGTGATGGGTTTTGCGATAGGCGTGGGGCTGGCATACGCAATGTTCTATCTTGGACAATGGGGTGGCGGTGACAGCAAGCTATTGATGGGCCTTGGAGCGGTGTTCGGTTTCAATATATTAAGCATATACGACATGCAGATATTCGGAGAAAAAAATCTTCTATTGATATTGTTCCTGATAAATGTAATAATCGCTGGAGCAATATATGGACTCATATTCAGCATCTATCTGGCGATAAAGCATCGAAAACAATTCCTTAGAAACGTCAAGATATGGTCACAAAAGAAAGAGATAAGGATTGCAAGGATTACGCTATTGGGGCTTACTTTCATATCTGCATTGATAATAATATTTTTCATCCCTCAAGATTATAAGCTCGTATTCTTGAGCATAATCGCATTATTATTCTTCATATTTTATGTATGGTTATTTGTCAAGATAATTGAAGAGAGCTGCATGATAAAGACAATACCGGTAGATAAGCTTACAGAAGGGGATTGGATATATGAGAATATATACATCGGGAGGAAGTATATCACCGGTCCAAAAGATTTAGGGATAAGCAGGGAACAGATAGCGTTATTGAAGAAAAGCAAGAAAATAAAGAAAGTCATGATAAAAGAAGGCATACCATTCATACCCGCATTCCTGATAGCATTCATAATAACTGTGGCGATGTATTATCTCAAAATCCCCGGAATATTTTTCTAGAATGTATTTAGGATTATCTCATTTTCTTACTAAGGTATTCTTTCTAGGCTCTTCAGCCAATAATTGGTCTTCTTTTCATGGTGGTCATTTTTCTTGTCAGCATTTCTATGATCACCCTCTTCGCTCTTTTTCTGCCTGCTGCTTGTCGTGTCTTCCTCATTGTTGTCAGAATTCTCGTTCACTATATCCTCACGCATAGTATCTGCAGGTTTCTCTTCAGGCAATGCGGTCTTATCCTCTTCAAAACTCATACCTTCAGATATTAGCCTTTGCATACTCTCCAGTGAATCATTGGATGCCTGCTTCATGTCCCAATCTAGCGACAGGCCATCATCAGTCCTCCGAGGGATTATGTGGATTGAGAAGTGCGGGGTCGTCTGCCCGGCCGGTATGCCATTTTGTACAACTATATTTGTGCCATGGACTTTCATCGCTTCAAACAGTATAATGGAAGCCTTATTTGCCGCATTAATAATGTAATCGGACTCTTCAGATGTAAGTTGCTCCATTATGGTGATGTGCCTTTTTGGGAATATCTGCAGATGGCCTGATGTGCTCGGATTTTCGGCGAGCATTATGAT
>CAZQDS010000084.1:0-4160 GCA_964591655.1 uncultured Methanosarcinales archaeon | reverse complement strand
ATCATGTGACAATAATATTTATGCATTGGATTTCAATGGAAAAAAATTATGGAGCTACGAAACTGACTTTTGGGTCGTAGCAAGCCCGATAGTCACCGATCTTGATAATGACGGAAAACCAGAGATAATAGCAGGATCATATGACCATAATATCTATATATTGGACTCTGAGGGAAGCTATATGCTTGATTATGTTCCCGGAGTCTCAGGCATAGTCACACAGACGGGAAGCTATGGGGAAGCAATAACTAAAGAGCCGGGGAAGACACAAGGGAAAAAGATATGGCAATATCAGGCCGAAGGGATAATCGTCGGATGCGCATACATCGACGAATCAAGGAATATAATCGTTAATACGGATTCAGGCAAGATCAAGAATCTCGTCCATAAAAAGGAGTAGGTGGGAAACATGGAAAAGATAATTACAAAAAAAGATGAATTGAAAAGAGTGCCGTTGTATATACAGGGACTGGATGAAAACATTGAAGGAGGTATACCTGAAGGGTATGTCACGTTGATCTGCGGAACTGCAGGCACGATGAAATCTTCTGTAAGCTTCAACTCGATGTACAACGAAGCAGTCAGCAAAGGAAAAATAGGACTATACATATCATTAGAACAGAGCTATGTCTCCCTACTGAACCACGTCATAAACATGGGCTACGACTTGAGCAAGGTAAATGTTCTCCTGATAAATGATCTCTCCAACATAAACTCCCAACTTTCCCAGCTAAAGAACTCCAGAAAAGGCACAATAATATTCGCAGACTTAGGGGCGATAAGAAAGGAGATCAAAGACACGAAGATAAACACCACAGCAAACGCTGGTTGGATAAATGTCATAAAGAATCTAGTCAAGAAAATAAAGACCGATCTAGGATTGGACATGTTTGTGCTTGACTCGCTATCAGCATTGTATGTCCTCGGAAAATTCGAGAATCCGAGAATAGAGTTATTCTACATATTCGAGTTCTTGAGAGATCTTAATGTCACGGCATATCTGATTTCAGAAATGCCGCTAGATGGAAGCAAATACTCGGAATTCGGAGTAGAAGATTACCTTGCTGATGGAATAATCTACATAAGGCTCTCACAATTCAGGAGATCTGTAGTAAGGGAGATATCCGTGATAAAGATGAGATCCACGCAAGTGAATACAGATGTGTTCTCATTAGAATTCAAGAACGGAAGATTCTCAGCATTATACGGAGGACAGAATCCTCTATTGTAATTTTTTTATATTATTTTTTTAATTCTAAAGCGACATATTTATAATTCAATAATTCTTACTGTTTCTTGCAGCCGATGATGACGTTATTCCCGTCGGAAACACCTCAGAAATTAAAAATTTCTGACGGTGACCAAGACGCAAGTCTTGGCACATGAAGACGAATAAACAACTGAGGCTGCATTAAAACCAAAAGGTTTATATAACCATTTCTTCCACTTTCTGTAATGGTAAAATATAAGGTTGAACTTGACAGGGAGACATGCATCGGTTGCGGAGCATGCACAGTCGCATCTGATAATTTTGTCAAAGATGGAGAAAAAGCCAAAGTTGTTAATGCAGAAGTCGATTCGTTAGGTGCCAATCAAGAGGCTGCAGATAATTGCCCTGTAAGTGCAATAAAAGTGACGAAGATAGAATGATTGCCAATTAAGTAAAAGTTATAAATTCTTAAAATATCTTTACCTTATGCACGATTCTTACATTGATGGATTCATTGTGTATCCTACGTATAGGATTGTCGATGATGAGTCAGAGGAGGGCAGGAAAAAGAAGAGGAAAAAAGCACTAGTTTACCTTTTTGGAAGATTAGAAAATGGAGAATCTTTCCTTACAATAACTAATTACAGGCCTTATTTCTACGTAAAAACCGATGATTTGAATAATGAAAAGTTCCAGAAGGCACTGAAAGATTTCGACGCAGAAACTGATGATTCTGAATTCAAGAATTTTGATGGTGAAAAAGTCTCTAAAATAACCTTATGGATACCTGCAGATGTCCCTAAATTCAGGAAATATCTGGAAGAGGACTTGAAGATTGAGTGTTATGAAGCAGATATAAGATTCTATCAGAGATTCTTGATAGACCATGAGATAAAAGGATCGGTGAAAATAAGTGGAGAATACAAGAAAGGGGAATATGTTGATAGAATATATGAAGACCCTAAAATAAAAACAAGCGAATGGTTCCCTGAGCTGAAAGTCCTATCGATAGATATAGAGACCGATAGCAAGGCAAAGAACATCTATTGCATATCATTATACACGGAAGGATTGAAAGAGAAAGGCGCATACAAGAAAGTTTTGCTGCATGCCACGGACAAAGACATCGGCAAGCCATTGCATAATGCGATTTCCATAAATACAGAAAAAGAGATGTTAGAGAAATTCTCACAATTAGTCAAGGAGATAGATCCAGATATAATAACAGGATGGAATTTGATTGATTTCGACTTGAAGATAATGAAGGAAAAATTCGACAGATACAAACTGCCATTTTTTTTAGGCAGGGCTGATTGGGTATGCAAGCTTGAACTGAACTCAGAATTCATGCGTGACTCATCAGCAGACTTTCCTGGAAGGATGGTCCTTGACGGGATACAGCTGCTAAGGACAAGTTTCGTCAAATTGGAGAATTATAAGCTAGAGACCGCTGCACAGACATTCTTAGGGGAAAAGAAACTTGTCGGCCAAGAGAACAAAGGAGAAGAGATCGATAACCTATACAAGCATGAGCAACAAAAACTTGTAGATTACAATCTCAAGGATTCTGAACTAGTCTATAAAGTATTATACAAAACATCCTCGATACAATTGACGATACAAAGGTCGATGATCACAGGGATGACTCTCGAGAGAGTGAGAGCGAGCGTCGCAAGCCTTGATAGCTTATTTCTGAGATATGCAAAGAGTCATAAGATAGTCCTCAACAACTCTAGATTCTCAGAGAAGGACGAGCCATTCAAAGGAGGGTTTGTGATGGATTCAAAACCAGGGATATATGATTATGTCCTCGTGCTCGACTTCAAGAGCCTATACCCCTCCATAATAAGGACTTTGAACATCGACCCTTATTCGTATGTGAAAAAAGGAGATGTGCCAAAAAAATTAAACAAGGACAAATACATAACTGCCGCCAATGGTGCAGTGTTCAAGAACCAGGAAGGGATACTCCCGATGATAATCCAAGACGTATGGAAGCAGAGAGATGAAGCGAAAAAACAAAAAAAAGCAGCACATGTCATTTATGCATTGAAGATAATCATGAACTCATTCTATGGTGTCTTAGGGAATCCGAGTTGCAGGTTCTATAACCCTGAATTGAGCAATGCGATAACATACACTGCTGAAGAGATAATAAAGCTGACGACAAAAAAAGTGGAAGAGTTAGGGTATGAAGTCATCTATGGAGATACAGATAGCGTTTTTGTGGTAAGCAAAGCAAAGGACGATGCTGACGCTGAAAAAATAGGGCGAAAAATTGAGAAATATATTAACGAATTCTATGATGGGCACGTAAAAGAGAAGTATCACAGGAAAAGCTTCTTCGAGATACAATTCGAGAAGCTGTTCAAGGTGTTCCTTATGCCGACAGTCCGCGGGACAGAAGAAGGCTCAAAGAAGAGATACGCCGGCCTCTTGGTTGTTGATGGAAAAGAGGAGATGAGCTTCACAGGGATGGAATTCGTAAGGAGCGACTGGACTGACTTATCGAAAAAGTTCCAGATGGAATTATTTGAGAGAGTTTTCAGGAAAGAGGAAGTCTCTGGATACATAAGAAAATTCGTAGAGGACCTGAAGAAAGGAAAATATGACGACATGTTGGTATATAAGAAGAACATAAACAAGCCACTCAGCGAGTACACAAAGACTACGCCACCTCATGTAAAGGCTGCACGGCAATTGAAGAAGCTGACATCAAACCAGATACAATATGTGATAACGATAGAAGGTCCTGAACCCATAGAGAAATTAAAACACAAGCCAGACTATGAGCATTATGTGGATAAACAATTAAAACCTATAGCAGACACCATACTTTCTGTTTATGGACAAAGCTTTGACGATATGCTCAAGAATTCCAAACAGACAAGCCTGTTCGGGTATTGATTATTGTGTTATCAAAGTCTTTTTACAAATTCTCTTATTGCAG
>CAZQDS010000083.1:0-4567 GCA_964591655.1 uncultured Methanosarcinales archaeon | reverse complement strand
CTTTGTCCTGTCTTTTCTTGTAGTTCTCGAATTCTGCTTGTAGTCTTTTTAATGTGTCTGTAAGCTCATCGAACTGTGCTTGTGAAATGCAATTATTATCATTATTTTCTGTAACGTCTGCTTGTGATCCTTCTTGATCCTTTGATTTCTCAGTTTTCTTCTTCATCAAAAACACCCGTGCTCATAGTTGAGTTAAGCTCAACAAATAAGGGATAACATCAACTTATATTTAAAGTTTATGAAAAATAAGCATAATTATTTACAATATTGAAAATAAATATTATAACTGTTAAAACACCATAACATCAAATGATTAGAAAAAGAAAAATAAAATAAAAATTATCTATCTAGAATCGTGAAGTTTCTTAGAATCTCTTGTGTTTCTGATAGCATTCTCTGCAATAAACTGGTTTGCCTTCTGTTGGCTTGAAAGGGACTTCTGTCTCTTTGCCACAATCTGAGCAAGTTGCTTTATGCATTTCTCTTGGTCCAAAGGATCTTGGTCCTGACCTGAAATTTCGTTCCATTTTTTCCTCCTTGGGAATCTTTACTAGAAGTAGATATCGACTTCGATATATTGTTCATATACTTATTTTCGTTATATACTTGGGCGTAAAAACCCCTTACTTATGCCTAGAAGACAAGTTCTGCTTATAAAAGTATTGATTTTAAGCATGAAATAATTTCGGCCTAGCCAATCTAAAAACGACAACTATTAAGCCAATTAAGTGCGGTATTGCTTCTAAAATCACAATAGGCTTATAGATAAATAATTCTATTATGAATGCGGATAAGAAATATATCATGACCGGAATCATCATTATTAGATAAAGAGTTTTATTATTAGTTTTAGAAAATATCGCAGTTATCAATAAACTCATCTCTATTATTGCAAATATTAAATGGGCAATCCCTACATTTGACTGGAATGTCCAATAAGCATAATTTAATGCAGTCAATAATATTGCACTGAATGCTAAAGAGATGAATAATGCCTTCTTATTTATCTTCACAGCATACAATAATAATGCATTGAATATTATGAATAGGAAATCAAGGTAATACAATGCATAAGTGCTCTTGAAATGCTCTAAAGTGTCGCTCTGCACGGAGAAAACATATGAAAATAAAAAACTTACAATCGGAATACAAGCCAATAATATTGCAAGAAATATTTTTTTATCCATCATTCCCACTGCTTCAATGCTTCCTCTTCAATGAAATGAAGCTTTCCTGGAACGACTATGCAATGCAATGGCTTACCGAAGTTATGATTAAGGAGATCTTTTGCCTTCCCATACTTTATGTGGAAATCGCCGCCGATGCGCGCGCAACCGACGACCATCGTGTTCTCATCAAACACGCCATCTCCTCGTGCAGCATTTATCTCAAGCAAATATTGTATCCCTAAATTGACAGTCACGAATCTCTGCTCAACTGGCCGCAGGTCAAGCAAGACAAGCGTATGCAATCCCATCTCTCTATTCATCTTTATGACATCATAATATGTCTCTGGCTTGAATCCCTTCTCAGGAAACGGTATTGAAGTCGTCTTCCCAAACTTATACAGCTCTAATCCGACAACACCTATCGCGTTCATTATCGACGCATTATGTATAAACTCACATTTTATCCCTTGCGACTTCGCACGCAGCATCATATCAGTATGTGTTGTTGCTCCAAAGATATCCCCTATCACTAAGAATGCGACATCATCTTCTTTAGCATCGACTATTATATCATTCGCGTGCTTCTCAACCATCGCCCTGTCTGCAAGCGTTATCTTCTTGCCATAGAATTCTTCCAATGTAGACAACGACACGTGAAGCACAGAAGTGTATGATTCAAGATAGACATGTTTGCATCTCTTCACAGCCTCTAACCCTTTGACCGTGATATCCTTCTCATCATTCAATCCAATGCCTATGAAGTATAATACCATGAAAAATAGGAATAAATATCTGTTTATAAAGTTAATAGAAAAAAAAGTAAAAAAATTATTTGAGATACTCACTCACATCTCTTTCGAAATGCTTTGCGAGCACATACTCAGTTTTACGTATGTCGTTTGCGAACTTTGCAACATCTTCATCATAACGAAAGTCTTGTAAGCCCCATATATCTCGTTTTATGCGTATTGTTATATCGCCTTCATAAATTGATGCTGTTTTTTCTTTGTCAAAAGGACCGAGTTGAGATAACAGTGATATAATATTACTGTCTATATCATATTCGCTTTCGTCAAGTTCTATTAGTGGCGGCAATTTTCTCTCATACAGCACCGATAGTTTTGGAAAATTATTTGCGTAAGTATAATCTATGGGCGCATACTGGAAGCTAAGATATCCATGCGCTAAACCCATCTCCTTGAGCAAAAAATGCATTTCTTCTATTTGTTTATCACCATCCATTATGAAATTTTGCTTGTATCCACTATAGCCTTGGTTATAATCCGCCCCCGCCAGTCCACACAAGTTTATGAATTTTAATCCTGCTCTGTATGATTCTAATTGCTGCGGATTTGTTATCCAATATTCAGAATCTTCAGGATCTCTCTTAGACCCTAAATAAGGCCTCTTATCTTCGTCTATTAATATATCGTTCTTTATCACTTCCCTATTTCGATAATTGTCTCTTGTTATTAATTCAAGTTCTGAAGACATATTTTCGGATAATGTTTTGTTTTCTTTTTTGTTTTGTTTTTTCATATTTTCAAACCCCCTAATACTACTATGAGGTAATCAATATATTTATAATTATCTAGCAATTTTTACACATTAACCGACATATTTTAATATTAATAGCGTTTTTTCTGTAATATGAGCATAAAGATAGATTTTGCAGATAAGAAGATACTCATAGAATTATTGAAGGATTCAAGACAACCAATACAACAGATAGCTAAAAAAACACATTTAAGCAGAGAAATTGTGCAATACAGAGTAACAAAGCTAGAAGAATCAAAAATAATAAAATCTTATATCACACGAATCAATCAATCATTATTCTGCCAAGGCATAGCGACGATAATGATAAAATTAGTAAGAACAGACAATGAACGATTAAAAGAAATAATTAATTACCTAAAAGGCAATCATTCAATAAATTGGTTCATAGAATTATGTGGCAATCAAGACATAATAGCAACAATACTCTACAAAGATCAAAATGATTTAGCAAACAAAACTTCAGAGATAACAACATACATCGGAAAGAATTTGAAAGAGCAAGAAATATCATTATATATCAAAGAATATAAATTCGACAGGACAGGTTTATTGACAGAAAAAGAGAATGAAAAACAACCAAAAGAAACAACATTCTCGAAAAAAAATACGATAAAATTAGATGATGACGACAGAATAATACTTTCAGAATTATCAAAGGATTCTAGGACAAAAATAATAGATATAGCGAAAAAGACAATAGTAGACGAGGATGCAGTAAGAAAGAGAATTAAGAATCTAGAGCATAACAACATAATAAACGGATACACTATAAATCTTGATGCGACATTATTAGGATATGAATCCTATTATTTATTCATAAACCTAGAAAATTTCGATATAACAATAGAAAACAAGATACGATATTATTTTCATAAGAATCCAAAGATAATATTTGCCGCTAGATCTACAGGAAAACAAAATTTGATAGTCAATATAATGACTAAGAATCGGGGTGAATTCTACGGATTACTCCAGGACATAAAACATAATTTTCCACAAGTCAGGGATTATGAAATAAACTTTGTCATGCAAGAACATAAAGAAGTGTTCATATCAGAAGAATATATTAGAAAACACGAAATTTAATGTAATAAACACATAATAATTTATAATAGAATCAGTTCTTCATCGTTCTCTGCAATATCAAAAGGTCTTCTGTCGTCAATTTCTTCCCTGCCTTTAATTTCTCCTTGACCTCTTCATCCTTATGTTTAAGGATCTCCTGGTTCGCCTTGTCGACATCCTCTTTCAACTGCACATTGTTCTCGTGCAATACTTTGCGCAGCTCATCCATCTTCGCATTCCTCTTGTCAAGCTCTTCTGTTATGCCATGCATCTCTGCTTTTATCTCGCCTATCTTATCCTCAAATTCCGCTTCCTTCTTCTTCAACTCATCAATCTCTTTGCTTGACTCTATCAATTCAACATGATGCTTCTGGCTCTCTTTTGCAGAATGCTGTACGATCTTCTTTGTCATGTCTAGCTGTGCTCGCAAGTCCCTTATCTCCCTGAACTTGTCATCCAGTTTCCTAGTCACTTCATTTATTGACTTCGAGCTCTCATACTGCTTCTTCATCTTTGAAAGGACTTTCATCAGTTCCTTCTCCTTCTCAAAGCTCAACCCTTCAGTCTCTATCTTGAACTCCAATGCCTTAATGTTTTTCTTAAGCATCATCGGATCGCCGACACCGATCTTTTCAAGCATTTTCCTCTTCTCTTCCTTCAGCGTAGTTATCTCTGCATCAAGTACATTGACCCTTGACTCCATCTCTTCTTTCGTCAACTTGGTGTTCTTAACAACGCCAGTCAATGAATCTCTCTTATGCTTGTTGTCCTGT
>CAZQDS010000082.1:0-4681 GCA_964591655.1 uncultured Methanosarcinales archaeon | reverse complement strand
CCTCCACCTCCGCCGCCTGGCGTTGTCGTCGTCCCTAATGATGGAGTGCTATCATCTTTGCCGCTCTTGAACATCCCTATGAGTTTTATTATCAATATGATGAACGATACTATCATGGCTATCTGCACTAATGCAGCGAGCAGTGGTGCGTTCGTCTCAAGCCATTTATACAATGGATTGAATGCACTCATCAAGAACCCATACATTATGAGGAATGCTAATGAGAAGCTTGCTCCAGAATCGTTGAATACGCCCTGGAATAGGTTATATAGCAATATGAAGAATATGAACATAAGTATTATTGCACCAATCGGTGTCAGCGCACTAAGCCTGAATCCAGTCTTGGATTCCATCAATGCCATCCCAAAAGTCAGTATCAGGCCGACTGCGACTGCGACAAGCTTTCCTTCTTTCTTGCCGTATGCCTTGACATATATCAGTTGCGCAAGTCCAAGGAATACCAATAAGTAGAGTACAGCATCTATGAACAATGAATATGTCTCATATATTTTCCCTACATCAGTGCCTCTGAATGGTTGCAATACAGAATCAAGAATATCTATTGCATAAACGCTTTGAATACTTAAGATTATGAAGAATGCTGCAAAAATTCCGAATAATAATTTCTTATTCATATTTTTATGCTTAATTTGGTTTATTGCTATTTAAAATTTACGTTTTCAAGGCGCACGTTTGCTGCTTGAAGATTCTGTGCCGCTTGTGCAGTCGCGACATTCATCTTATCAGATGCGTTTGTTATTGTATTCCCTTCTTTCTTCCTTATGCCTGCTAATGTCTTCATTGCGTTGTCCAATGAGCTCATGACTTTCCTTTGCTTATCGCCTAAATGTTGATTCTCTTGGGCCATCTTATTAAGCTCATTCTGTACGTCTGCTTTAGTCTTGTCCATCTGGCTTATTGTTTGCGTGATGACCTGTTGCCTTTCCTGTGCGGCAGTGTTAGACAATGTATTTATGGCTATGAGTATCTTGTTTATATTATCTGATTGTCCTGTCTTGTCAAAACTCACTGCCTTCTTCAAGTTCTCATAACTCGTCTGTATCTGCAAGCTTCCCTTATTCAATTCAGTTATGCTTGCACCTAATTGTGATGCTTGGATATCCATCCTCTTGAAATCATCAAGCAATGGCAATATGTCATTCTGGAATAATCTTATGGTATGGTTGTTTATCTCTAACAATGACGAGAACATTTCTGTCACGCCTGCATTCGCCTCTGCGATTATGCCCTCTATGACAACATCTTTTTGATTCTCTTGCTGCTGTATCCTTGCTATCTGTCCATTAAGCTTCTCCACTGCAGTCTCGAGTTTTTTCATGAATGCATCATATTGTTTCGCATCCGAATATGCATTGTTCACTTTTTTCTTCAAGTCCTGCTCGAATGTTATCTGGTCAGAGACAATCTTCTTGATTTCATTTATAGTCTTAGTCATTGTCACCATATACTGTTTGATGAATATGTCTATAGTGTTCCTTATATGCGATTCATTGATCTCCATAGTCTGGATGCTTCTCTTGAAGTCAGCCATAGTCTTCTTTTGGTTCTCAATGAGTGATGCCCTCATCTCTGGACTTGCAGTCTTGATCGTGGCATTGAATGTGTCCTGCGATCTTTTCTTGGCTGCATATATCTTCTTAAGCTCATCCCTTACGTGCTGTAGGACTTCCTGACCCATATCCTTAGCGACTTTCTTCTCTATATATGTCAAATATCTCTCTGCTCTTTTTGTCCTCTTGAGGATGTCATCAATCCTCTTGACGTTCTCTAATGTGCTGTTGAGGAGTGTAATCCTCGCATCTATTGCTTCTTTCTGTTTTGTACCTAATAATTGACCGATATTGACGACCCTTCTCAAATAATTTATTATGTACGCTGGAAGCACTGCATCAACATTAGGTGCGCCCGCCCTCGCCAATGCACTTTCTATGGTTGTCGAATCATTCGCTGCAGCCTCTAATGCCTGCTCGACAAGCTTACCGGTGGTCTCTTCAATCTTCTTCTCTGATTCCAATGCGTCAGAAGTCTTCTTTGCTTCAGCGATAGGGACTTCAGAATCTTCCTCTAATTTAGTCTCTTCCTTTGCTTCTTCTAGCAGTTCTTTTTCTCCTTTATCCTTAGTTGTTTTCTCTAATTCATCATCCACTTTCTCTATATTTTCGGCGGCAGCCTCTCCTTTAGGGAAATATGTTTTCAAATCTGCTGTCTCTGCTGAACTAGGCCCATCATCCCTTCTTTTGAATACAAGCCCGAATAATGCCCCTATCAGAATGAACCATGATACTACATTCCCTAATGCGGCTACTGATTGGATAGTCTCGTTGCCTGACATTGCCTGGACAGCGCTATTCTGTCCTGTTTTTGACCCTGACAATAATGGTGAAATCGCGAACATGAATATTGCGCTCAGGACTAAGTACAGTATCGCGAAAGCTATGAGCTTGTTTGTGCCCATGCCGATCAATGCCTTATATCCGAAAAAGAAACAGAACAATATTACAAATATCAATGCATAAGGCCCCAAGTCTCCTATCAGAGAGAACCTGTTGTATGAGAATACTGACATCGCAAGTGCGAGTATTATCCCTACAGTCACTGGAACAAGCTTGCTGTTCTGGAACATCTCCATTCTTCCTAATCCAGCAAGAGATATCCCTATGAAGAACATGAAATAGAATACGGCGTCAAAGAATGTAGGATATTTCACGTATAGCCCAGGTATATTCTCAAGCCCTAGAGGGCCGATGATATTCTCTATTACGTTTGCGCCTAAGACGAATGGGACAACGAACAGAAATATTCCCAATAGAATTATCTTTCTATGCTCTAACTTCATCAATTCACCTTACACCCTTTGTAGTCAATTCTTTAGAATACTAATATATAAATCTTTTGCTATTGCTAGAACGATTTGTGCTTAGAAATAAAGAATTAATAAAAATTGAAAAATATTTTTTTTATTTTGCTGCTGGGCATCCGCTCATTGGCAAGTTTGCAATGAATCCGATGTTACATGCGATTATCTCCCATATGAATGGCGCAGCCATCACTAATATGCCTATAACGATTGTGTGAGGAAGTTTTTCTCCGACTTTTCCTGCTACTGCTGCTGCCGCACTGATCTTTGCCATTGCGATTATACCGACAACTACTCTTATCGCTATGTCAAGCCATAATTTTTCTGCCATCCCAAAGAAACCAAGGACCCATCCTATATTCATTGAGATAAATAAGAATACAAACATTACAGGCAATGCATGCAATCCGTGTTTCAACCATCCCATCCCTGCTTCATCCTGATGGACGAATATCAGTTCAAGCAATCCAAGAACTATTCCCAAAACAAGAACCGGTATCAATGCGAAATCAGCCATCTAATCACCTTCTTTTTAGTTATTATATAAACTTTAGAATAAGGGATATAAAAATGTTTTCTTTTAGTGCCTTCTTCCCATGTTTCTTATTCTCGGGCTGATTTTCACTCGGGGAGCATTACCTTGATTGAAGAGTTGCCGAGTATCATAATATATTATGTTCGGATTATAATTTTGAGTATAATATGGCACTCCTGCCTGGAAATAGAAGTTGATTCCATATCCCGGGAATTGGTTGATGTGCATATCGAATTCAATCCATGCACCTCTTTGCATTCTTCTGAAAATCGTCCTGTTTAATCCGGGGTTGAAATAATAAGGATGCCAGATGTGATTGTCAAAATATACTCCGGGAGTATTTTCTGGGTAATAATAATTGTTGATTATTGTCGTATTGCCTGATTTATTTTCCAGGCTGCTCTCTGGAGTCGCTTTTTCAGCTTGAGAAAGGAGCTTTGGCGTCAATAACATTCCTAAAATAAGCCCTGTTGATACAGGTTTCCTCATCTGTTGCAATAATCCGTTTTCCCCCATAGAGTAGAGAAAGGATTATTGATTTAAAAATTTTAAGAAATATGCCTACTATTTGGCTTATTCTATCTTGACTTTCTTGCCTAAGCATTGTCCTGGCAATCCAGTCTCGAATACTGCTCTCAATGCGCCCTTGTTTCCGTGTGCGGCATTAATCTTTCCTATTATGTCTTTCTTTCCAGTATGATATATCACTTTCTTGCCGACTAATTTTTCTGCCTTCTCTCTAGAATCTACTGATTCGATTGTGACAACCAAATGATTAGGCGTCTGTCCTGTTCCATTCCTTCTGTAATTGACGATTGTTCCTTCCATAACTCATGAGGAAAAAAGAATTGTTTATAAAGATTATGGTTGAAAAAAACATTATTACCTCAGCGAATATCTTTTTGGATCCTCTTTTACTGTTCTTGAAATTGCCGAGATATATTGTTTCCCTTTTTTACTGCCGAAGTATACGTCTACTATCTTGCCTAAGAAAATATCTTCATATGAAATATCTTTTTCTAGGGGTTCTAAGCATAATCTTATCATTTCGTCTATGAATACATCATCATTTGTTATGTCTTTTTTCCCTGATTGTCGATTATCTTTTAAGAAGATATTTTTTAGACTATTGTAATCTTTTTCGTTAAGGGGCTGAAATGGTAGTTTCAGTTGACCTCCCTCTATTATTAGAGCTTCTGGCTCTCCTTCATCATTGTGAAGATATCCTTTTATCATGCCTTTATATGGTACTAATCCGCCCCTTATCT
>CAZQDS010000081.1:0-4766 GCA_964591655.1 uncultured Methanosarcinales archaeon | reverse complement strand
AATCTTGTTCTTTTGCCTCTTTCTCAAATTTGTGAAGTTCTGCCAAATCGGCAACTTTCAGAACAATTTTTTTCATGCCTTCAGAACGCCAATTCCTGACCAACGATGCTTTTGATTTTAGCACTGCATCTACACTTGCATGCGCTACCTGCGCAGCCATCTTGCCTTTTGGCAATTTCAGGTCTGATCGAACCAGAATGATTTGTTTAAGCATGATTAAAGACAGGGATGGTTGTTTAAAAATATTGCGGGAGAAAACTATTTATATCATGACAACAATTTATCTAATATGGACATAATAATATATCTTTACTCATTCTTCACATGGATAATCCTCGCATTATTGGCATCTATCAATGGATGGATAAGAAATAAGGCATATAAGAAATCACTTGGGGAATTGACTGCGCACCAATTGAGCACGATAATATTTATTGGCGTATTATTCTTTGTATCATATTTCTTCGTCAAATGGACCGGGATAAAAGACCCTTCAGAGTTATGGCTCATAGGCGGCACGTGGCTCATACTTACTATTCTTTTCGAATTCATATTTGGACATTACTTATTCAAGCATACGTGGGCAAAATTGTTGCATGATTATAACATAAGAAAAGGCAGACTATGGATCTTAGTTTTGATTGCAACGTTAATAGCGCCATATATAGTCTTCCTATTAATGTAGGAGATTAATTTAGGGGCGTTATTATTTTGTTTTAATTCCTATCTATAGTGGACAATTCATAGACTATCTTCATTATGCTCCCTATGCATAGTATCATAATCATCCAATCTTCGAATTCTGCAGGAAGCCCTCTTATGCCGAACAGATTGATTTTTCTGTTCAGGCTAACATATGCTAGAAAGAATATCAATCCGAATATAATCATCAAGATCACATAAAAAATGACTATCCGCTTATTATCCATAATACCTACTTTAGAATAGTCATATATAAAGTTATTGCTCAGAAAAAGATCCTTCTAGAACAAAATATCAATAATCACCTAATCTCCTTTGTTTCTTATCATATTTCTCAAGATACTTCGGAGGACTTACAGACTTGAACTCGTAGCCTTGCTCTTTCAGCATAACTAGCGCATTCTCACTCATACGTGGAGCGGCAATGATGCCTCTGATTGCATCCTCATTGACTCCTTTTGATTTCATTATCTTGTGGATATAACGATGCAATTGGCTTACCGCCTTGAAATCTGCGAAATCCCTCTTGCACTCAATTACAACAATCCTGCCATTTTTGTCTGTGCCGAAGACATCGATGAAACCGAATTTAGTGTGCTCTTCCCTAGAGAATGGCTTGAAACCCTCTTCTATAAGCAAAGGATTTTCATATATCATATCAGACATGTCTTTTTCTGACCCTGAAACGACTATATCGCCAGAGTCTTCAAGAGAATGATCAGACACGAAATGTATCCGATGTAATTTTATGTCCATATAATCCTTCAGGAACAGATTTTTGGATTTCAAAAATATCCCGTCGTCATTTTCAACTATTGCATGCTCAGTATTTTCCTTCATATAATTTATCGGATTGACACCATCTGGCTGATGAACTAAAAGGACCCTGTCCTGTTTTATTATGATTATCCTATCGCCCTCAGGGAGATAACTCTCCACCTTCCCATGATACCACACTTCACATTCAGCAGCAACCACTATGAATTCCTTCTTCTCAATCGCATTCTTAATCTGTCCTATATATTCATGCATGATAAAGTGAATTTGTCAGGTATTATAAAGTTAATTTATCTTAACACCAATAACATTTATAAATGAATATTTTTTCCCACTCATTACGAGATGAGATTGTGATGAGCAAGCTCATGCTGGAGACAAAATTCTCCTAATCAAAATAAAAAAAGTTTAGAAAGACTAAACAGAGGACCAAAATGGCTAGAAGATATAGTGGAGCAAAAGGCATAGCAGGCTCAAAGAAGCCTATAAAGAAGACAGTTCCTTCATGGAACAGGTATGGCGCAAGAGAAGTTGAGATGTTGGTTATGAAACTTCATAAGGAAGGACAGACGCCTTCACAGATAGGATTGCATTTGAGGGATGTTTATGGAGTCCCGGATGTCAAGACATTATGCGGCAAAGCGATTACAACAATATTGAAGGACAAGAAAGTCCTCGACCCTATGCCTGAAGATTTGATGGCATTGATCAAGAAGCTTGTCATGATAAAGAAGCATCTTGAAGAGAATAAGCAAGACAAGGTCGCGTTGAGGGGCCTTCAGCTTACAGAATCAAAGATCCAAAGACTTATCAAGTATTACAAGAAATCTGGAAGGCTTGCAAAGGATTGGACTTACGACGTGAATAAGGCAAAGCTTTACATCTAAAAATTTTTATTTTTTTATAATTTTTGTGATTAAAATGGCCAAAATTATTCTCGATAATGATGCATCCGATGGCACGAAAAAAGATATGGAATTGGAAGATGGCTCTGAAGCAAAAGATGCATGTGAAGAGTTAGGGGTGGAGTTTGGGTGCAAGAACGGATTCTGCAGGACATGTGAAGTCACTGTTATTGAAGGATATGATAATTTAACAGGTTTATCTGAAAACGAGGAATTTATCGGTCTGATCAAACCAAGACGATTAATGTGCCAATGCAGGATAAAACAGGGCACAATAAAGATAAAGATAGAGTGAGATACTTTTGGATGGTTAATAAATCATTCTTTGTAATATATTTTCTACTATAGGAAAATATTTAAATGAACTCAATGGAACTTTTTCCATGCCAGATTATGATTCTTTCAAGGATTCGTTGAAAAAAGACGCAGAGGAATTCCTTAAGATACCAAAAAAAGACACCATAAGGATAATAGGCCATCTTGATGCAGACGGCATTTGTGCATCATCCATAATGATAAATGCCATGACTAAATTGAACAGGAAATACACATTGACGATTCTTCCAACAATAACAGAAGAGACGCTCTTGCAACTG
Source organism: uncultured Methanosarcinales archaeon (assembly GCA_964591655.1). GTDB lineage: Archaea > Nanobdellota > Nanobdellia > Woesearchaeales > UBA9642 > UBA9642. The sequence goes on along the minus strand of CAZQDS010000081.1, from coordinate 1,786 downwards.
AATGAGGAATCTGAAAAACATTTCGTGTTCGTCGATCTTGGTTCTGGAAGCCTTGATATAGTCGGAAAAGCGCTTCCTGATAAGAAGATATTGATACTCGATCACCATCATCCGCAATCTGACATAAGATATGATAACATAACGCAAATCAACCCGCATCTTTATGGCATTGACGGGTCTAATGAGATATCTGGAGCAGGGGTCGTCTTTCTTTTTACGCAAGAATTGACTGACAATTCTGAGATGTCTAGGATTGCGATAGTCGGAGCCATCGGCGATATACAGGAGAATAATGGTTTCAAGAGACTCAATTCTGAGATATTGGAAATCGCATTGAAGAAAAAACTCATTGAAGTGCATAAAGGATTGAAATTCTTTGGCCTGCAGACCAGGCCAGTGCATAAGCTTCTTCAGTATAGCTCAGACATAATCATCCCGGATGTTACTGGCTCGGAGTCTGGAGCGATAAGCTTCCTGCAAGGGTTAGGGATCGACCCTCGGACAAAGAATGGGTGGAAAAAACTTTCCGACCTTAAAGAGGAAGAGAAGAAAAAACTCATTGCTGCAATAATCATGAAGAGCACTGATTCAAGGCCTGAAAGCATCTTCTCTAATAATTATCTGTTGATTGGAGAACAGGACGATAGTCCATTCAGGGACGCTAAAGAGTTCGCTACGCTCCTTAATAGTTGCGGAAGATTGAACAAGGCATCTATCGGCATTGGCGCGTGCTTGAATGATAAGAAGATGAAGAAGATGGCTATGGATAACCTTGCAGAATACAGGCGAGAGATCGTCAATGCAATCAATTGGTACAAGGATAATGCAAACTCTGATAAAATAATCAAGAAGAAAAATATGCTCATAATAAATGCTGAAGAAGAAGTCATGCCAACTATGATTGGAACGCTCGGAAGCATCCTTTCTAAGAGCCAAGACATTGAAAAGAACACTTTCATATTGTCTTTGGCGCGCAATGATGACAATACGACTAAGATCTCTCTAAGGATAACAGGGAATCCTGATAGCGTGAATCTTAAAGACGTCATCCAGACCATAATCGAAAAGGCAGGGAATGGCAGCTCTGGAGGGCATGCATTCGCCTCAGGAGCAGTCATCGATACAGATTATGAAGAGAAATTCATTGAAGCTGCAGCTAAAATCCTTTCAGAGATGACGATTGAAGAAAGACTAATGACAAATAAATAACCACTTCTAAGTAACAAATAAATCGAAAAGTTTATAAATAAGGGAATATATGATATTTGTAGGGGGTTTGATTATATGAAGAGTATGAAAAATACAATCATAACATTATTGACAATGTTATCATTAGGGGGATTTATATACGCAAAACCTGGTGAAGAGCCTAAAGATAGCACAAAAACAGAGCAAACAGAGGATAAATTTTCTGGAAATCTTGAATTGATAAAATCTACTGAACCAGAAAATTCATACGTAAGGACAAACATATTTTATGGTCTTCCAGCGGACATCTCAGGATATAATTGGACAGAATTCTATACAGATGGTTCAGTAATGGGCAGGAACACATTGACAAAGAATATCGCAGGCCCAGTAGGAATACAGAATGTAACCAGATATGGCGGTGGAGAGAAGATAAACACCGGATTAGGAGCATGTGTAGACATCTCGACAGATGCAGGATTCATAAGATTTTATGGAATACCGGTTTTCATCGATGCAGATGGTAATTCCGTGAAGAACACAAGCATAGTGGGGCTTTATGGTGAGAGAAGCATAACAGATGACATAAAATTATCAG
>CAZQDS010000080.1:0-4916 GCA_964591655.1 uncultured Methanosarcinales archaeon | reverse complement strand
AATCCTTGTCCATGTATGCATCTGAATCTGCAAAGAATATGTATTCGCCTTTGGATAATTTTATCCCTTGATTCCTGAACTTTGCGACGCTAGTGGACTTCGGATTGTGAAAAAGCCTGATCCTCTTATCCTTGAATCCTGCAATCACTTCCTGTGTGTTGTCAGTCGAACCATCATCTATCAGGATTAATTCAAAATCCTTATGGCTTTGATCCAAAATCGTCTGGATTGCTTTACCTAAATATTTACCATCATTATACGTCCCTAATATTATCGATATCATTTTCTCTTCTCCTTTTTAGATTTTTTTGCTTTCTTATCCTTGTATAAAAATCGTGATACTATGTACCAATACACAAAGAAATAAATTATGAACAATATCCATCCGATATTTGTATGGAATAACCCTATCGCAAATTTTGCATCGATATACGCTCCGACGATGAAAAGTAGCATTATCCTTAAGACATTTGTCAAGAACATACCGATTATCCCGATAAGATATGCGACAACAGTCCATCCTTTCTTCAACCTCTTGTAATCCAATATGAATATCAATGCATACAATGAGGTGAACAACAAGAATGAATCGATTCCCGAGCACGGTTTTCCGACTATCGCCTTGAAATCGTTGATGCCTAATAACGGACCTCCGCCTTCTGTCATCCTGAATGACGCTACAAAGGGTTTGTACGTAACATCCTCAAAAAATATACTGAATATCCTATATATTATTTCCGATATTGCGCTTGAGAAATATGTCCAAAGATTCTGGACGAGCATCATCAATATAAAGAAACATATTGTTGTTATGATGACAATGATTGTTTGTTTCTTGAATTTCTTGAAGAAATATTTGGTGAACTTTAAACCAAAAACTGCCAAGAATAATGCTGTAGCAAACAATAACTGTATGAACACTTTGATTATTGCCCAGAACAATGGGGCTTGCGAAAAGAAATCCAGATTCTGGCTGATCAAGAACTTGAGATAGTAATGCAATAGGAAGAAGAATGCTGCAGGAATAACGAACCATAATTGCTTTATGTTAAAATCAAATTTTTTCAGCTTAAGGAGCTGCTTAAATGTCAGGATTAAGAAAACAACCACGCCGAATATCAGAGCATTAGTTATGCTTATAGATATCACTCCTTTGCCTATTTGGAATGAATCAGGGATATCTAGATAATTCTGGAATACCCATGAATCAACTAAGAATATATCTACGAATTTCAGCGTCAATAAGATTATTGCTAAAAATATGACGCCCTTTATTATTAACTCATTGAATCCTTTGTTCCTGAATATTCTTTTTATCTTTTCCATTTCAAGACCTTCTTTACAAGCTCCACATCTTCTTTAGTGAATTCTCTGAAAATCAATAGCGCTGCGAAATATAATATTGCTGCGAGAGGTATTATTATGAATATGTTCATATCTATAAGCAACAATATCAGGATGGCCATAAGGGCGCCAGCCATCAAAGGTTTTATGGCTTTGCTGAAAATTCTCAATTTGAACCCTGATTTTTTTAGCTGGTAATAACTGAGACCAAGGAATGTGATTTCTGCAACGATTGTGGCGAATGCGGCCCCATTGATACCATATGTAGGTATTAAAATAAGGTTCATTATTATATTAACTGCTGCAGTGAATGCGGTGTTTATAAGAGTGATCTTCTGTTTCCCGATAGCATTCAAAAGGACATATAGTGGGGTGTTAATGAAACTTATCAATGATATGAAGATAAGTATCTTTAAAACACTTATTGAATCAAAGTATTCTGCCCCATATAACAGCATTATTATTTGATTGGATAGAAGGAACACTCCTATGACAACAGGAATGCTCAGTATTATGACATAACGCAATGCCAAGTCAAAACTCTTCTTCAGGAGAGGCTTATTTTCAGCATCAAACCTCGAGAACACAGGATATAGGGAAGTCAATAATAGGCTTGGAAGAACTCCCAAAATATCAATGATCTTGTATGATGCACTGTATATTCCTAGCAACAGATCGCCCTTCATGAAAGATATCATTATCTGATCAATCTTGAAATTAATCAGTGAGAACAATCCCATCAAAGCGAAAGGCCATGCCTGTATGAGTATATGTTTCCAAAACACCGTGTCTATCTCAAACTTTATTTTAGTTATGTATCTAGAGACAAATATGTAGCTTATGGCCATCCCTAATGCTGACGAGAAGAGTATGGCCAATGCGACATTAAGCAATGTCAATTTCATATAAATAACGAGAAGCAGCAAACCTGCCCATATAATTTTCTCAATGATCTGTGCGATAGCATCAAACTTCATATTCTCATATGCCCTGAACAGCGCACGCATTATGTCAGTAAATCCGCCGACGACAACTTCTATTCCTAGAATATACACTGCTATAAGAACCGGCAAAGACTTGTTGATGAAGAGAGACACTATGAATATTGCCGCTAATGCCGCAAGACCAAAAAATAATTTCAAAGTGATTATATTATTGATATATTTATTCGTGAGTGATTTGTTCTTTGCAACATTCCTTACTAAAAGACTATGGAAACCAAAGTTTGATATTATCGCAAAAAATGCAACAAATGCCATGGCAAAAGAGTATTGTCCGAAACCCTCTGCGCCAAGACCCCTGGCGAGCATTACGATTATGAATGCAGATAATAGTCTCATGACTACAGTGGCCGTCAATAACCATGCACTATTCTTGACAATATTCCTTGCTGTGCTCATTTTTTACCGCTTTTCAAAATATTGCTAAATGCTTTTAAAAATGCTTCTTTTTGCTTGTTCCACGCATATTTTTTTGAACTATTATACGCGTTGACAGACATTTTTTTTCTTAGAGTTTCATTATTATGCAACCTTAATATTGCATTGCAAAATTCTTCAGGCTTATTCTCGATTATCAGGCCGTTATACCCGTCCTTGATATAATCAGTATGTGTTTCTATCCTGTTTGCAACAGTAGGCAACCCGCATGCCATGTATTCATACACCTTTGTCGGTGGTGAAGTCCTGAAATATTCATTATTCTCAAGGATAGATATGCCCACATCAGCATTTCTAACATGCTTCGCCGATTCCTTTATATCCAGCACTGGGAGGCACTCTACGTACTTATTTATCCCTAATTTCTTGGCTTTCTCCCTTATATCGCTTATTTCCTTGTCATTGCATCCGATGAACTTGAAAGTGAAATCATCGATGTTATGCGACAGTATCTCTAGGCCTTCAAGGATGGTGCTCAATCCCCTCTCTTCTGAAATTGTTCCAGGATAGACTATAGTGAATTTCTTGTTTTTCTTGCCAGTATTTATGTAGAACAATCCATCATCGACACCCATATATATAAGGTCTATCTTATTTTTAGGGATGCCGTTTTTCTTATATTCTTCGACTAACTGCTTTGATATCGTAGGGACATAATCGCATTTTTTCAGGCAAAAATATAGGTATCTCAACCTGAAATACTTGCGTATAAAGAAAAAGAAGTTTTCTTTTGGTTGGTATTCATAATTCTTCATCCCTGTGATCTGCAAAGGATTTACATTCCCGTAACATACTATTGGTTTTGTCTTTAACATCCTTGCGACAGGAGAATACCCGATGGATGTTAAGAAGATAGCATCATATTTCTCAAAAAGAAGCTTCCAACGAGATTTTAAGAGGAATGTGAGACTCCCGGCGATGAGACTTTTCTTCACTATAATGATCTTTTTGTTCTTTATCTTGCTGAATGCGTCGGCGTGATTGGTCACTATTATAAGATTATATTTTTCGCTAAGCGCCTCTATCCTCTGCATAATATCTTTCAATCCCACCATAGGATTCTTGTATCTAAATATGACGACGATTGTTTTCCTAACAGTTTTTTTATTGACGTTCATTTTTTATTTCTTTCAATATTTTCTTAAATTCTTTCTGTCTGTCATCCCACGTGTGGTTTTTCGAGTCTTTTTTCGCTTGCGCACCAAGTCTTCTCTTCAGAGACGGATTGTTATGAAGCATCAAGACTTTATTCTCGAAATCAGCGGAGTTCTTATACATTAATCCATTATGGCCTTCTCTGATCATTTCCTTCACTCCGGGCGTCTCTTCAACCAATATCGCTTTTCCCATCGCCATATACTCAAACACTTTATATGGGAAGCCGTCTAAAAACACATCTGAAAAACATGCGTCAGATGCTTTTATGTAACTGTTCAGCTCTTTGCCGCTTATATGACCGACAAAATCAAAATTCTGAAGTATGCCCTTCTCTTCAAACATCTTCTTGTAACCTTTTATATGCTTTCCATTCCCCGCTATAACAAATTTAATGTTAGGGATTTTTTTAACCAATGATTGGAATGCATCAATGTTGTGTGTGAACCTTTTCCTGAAAAAAGACCCCACAAAAAATAGTGTGAAGTTTTTTATATATCGTTTCTTCAGTTTTTTCAGTAATGAATCATTCACTCTGCCGTCATGGTCTGCCGCGTCTCTTATTATGTATATTTTCTTATTAAATTGCCTTTTTAGGATATTCTTATGGGCATTGTTTATAGTTATTATCGCAGATGAATTTTTATATATAATATTCTCAAATTTCCTGTGTATGAAAGATTTTATTGAAGAAAACATGTTTTTCTCACTCAACAATTCGTTAGACACTACGCCCATCACATCATAAATCTTGAAGCATCTGAATTTCCTTGACAGGTCGAATGCCAGGCTGGAATTATACCAAAGGATATCTATTTTATCCTCTCCGAATATTTTTTTTATATGCTTATGGACAGAAAATACCATGAGAAGCTTCCCTATGAATTTAATATCTAAATAAGGAAATCTTATTATCTCTATACCATCATAAGTTGCTCTAGAATATGTGTAATTGCTGTTCGGGCACACTATCTTCAC
>CAZQDS010000079.1:0-4951 GCA_964591655.1 uncultured Methanosarcinales archaeon | reverse complement strand
CTCTAGGATTGTCCCTTTTGCTTTCGCGTTAGGTGATACGTCTGAATTTAATTTCTCTTCCAAGAATTTCTGTGTCAGCCCAGTCAATACCATCAATAATTTCGGTATGCCTATGCCCTTCTTGGCAGAGCATGGTATTATCGGTATCTGCTTCGTGAAGTCGACCCTGTCAAACCTGTCAGAATTCAACCCGAATTTTTCTTGGATATAAGCGACTATGGTATATAATCTCTCTTCTATTTTCGCCTGGACCTCTGGCGTCTGTGCAGCAAGATTATCTAGAAGTGATTTATCTTTCAAGTCATCAATGACCTTGAATCCGTCAATCAGGTCGATCTTGTTCAATGCTATGACAAAAGGAGTCTTGAAACTCTTCAGTATCTCAAATGCCTCAATAGTCTGTGGCTTGAACCCTTCATTGATATCGACAACTAATACTGCGATGTCTGCGAGGTTTCCTCCTCTCTTCCTTAAGCTTGTGAATGCCTCATGTCCTGGCGTATCGATGAATAATAGTCCTGGAATTGTGAAGTCCATCTTGACTTTCAAAGTGGAGCAGAACCTCTTTATAACATCAACCGGAACGGAGCTTGCGCCTATGGCTTGCGTTATCGCTCCAGCTTCCCCATCGACGATACAACTATTCCTGATCTTATCTAATATAGAAGATTTTCCATGGTCTACATGACCCAAAACCGCTATGATAGGTGAACGACATGCCATGACTTAAGAAATAAAAATGGTTTTATAAATGTAGCGGAAGAGGGTATTATCATTATATTTAAATACTACAATGACTTATACACATCATGTTTTCCAAAGAATTTCTTAACAGATGGTTTAACATTTTTATAATTGTCTCAGTAATCGTTACTATTTTAGTTTTTGTCTATAACATTGGTATTAGGGATTATTCGTTTTTTGGGTTTCCATTCAAGTGGCGTGAATTTTCTGGGCTGTGTTTTAATAGGCCGTGTGTACCGAGTTACAATTATCTTAATTTCTTCTTAGATGTGATTTTTTGGGCAGTAATCGCTTTAGGGATAAATTATCTCATAGAATGGAGAAAGAATAGAAAAGATAATAAAAAATAGATAATTTTTCCCGTCATCTTTTTAAACTCTATTTCCTTTCCTTTGCTTAATGGAAATAATTCAGGAGGGCCAAGCAAGATTCTATGCCTCTAGGGATAAGAAGGGGAAGATATCGAAAGAGTTAGAGGTATTCTATAATCCTGTAATGAAGTTCAATAGGGATGTGTCTGTGCTTCTGCTTAATGCATTTGGGGAGAAGCATCTTCAAGTATGCGACTTGATGGCAGGATCTGGTGTAAGGAGCTTACGTTTTCTCAAGGAATTGAAGCCAGGCATCATCGATAGGATCGTGGTCAATGATTATGATGATAATTTCATTGATTTGTTCAAGAAGAATCTTGAATTGAATGGGATGACGGAAAACGACAAGATCGACATAAAATCCATGGATGCGAACAAGCTTCTTCTTGAAAGTGCAGGGTTTGATTATATAGATATAGACCCGTTCGGAAGTCCGAATGATTTCCTAGAGAATTCTATAGTTAGATTGAGCAGGAAGGGATTTCTTGCTGTCACAGCGACTGATACTGCGCCGCTTGCAGGGACTTTCCCTGATGCATGTCAGAGGAAGTATTGGGCTAAACCGTTGAACAATCATCTTATGCATGAAATAGGGCTGCGTATACTTATTAGGAAAATCCAACTTATAGGGGCCCATAATGATAAAGCATTAGTTCCTATATATTCTTATTTCAAAGACCATTATTTTAGGGTATTCTTCAAATGCGTCAAGGGAAAGAAAGAGTGTGATGCAGTGATGAAACAGCATAAATATTTTCTTTACTGCAATAATTGCCAATCATTCTGGACATCGGACATCAATCATGGATGTTGCTGCAATGAAGACATGGAATATGCTGGTCCATTATGGGCTGGAGCATTATGTGACAAGAAATTGGCCAAGAAAATATCTGATGCAGACAAGGAAAATAAGTTTCTCAAGACAATATCGGAAGAGTCAAGAATTGATGGCATAGGATTCTATGATATACATGAATTAGCAAAAAAACATAAGTTTCCAATTCCAAACTATGAAAAATTAATTATTGCATTGAACAATAAAGGCAAAGCATCCAGAACACATTTCTCAGAGCATGGGATAAAGACAGGCCTTAATGTTAGAGAATTATTGAAAGAGATTCAAAAATTATTGTAATTCTAGAATGCATATTTACCCGACAATCCTTCTAACATCAGTGCATTCTACAGAGTTGACGCCTTCAACTTCTGTGATCTGTTTCTCCAGGGATTCTGTATCTCCCTTCTTCTCATCCATCAAGAACGTGATGTTGACTGATTTCAGGCCGAAAGCAACTGGTTGTACGTCTACCTTTTTTTGTCTTTCATCAGAAAACGCAGTTATGAGCTTTAATGCCTCTTCCTCAATCTTCTTCAGGTCTATCTCTGGGCTTTCCGGCATTATCCTTAATGTGACTACTGCTGTTCCCATCTTTCTCACCTAGAACTAGTTTGGTCCCTCAAATCCGCATTCTGGACATTTATATTTTGCGACTATCTCCCTGCACTTGCCGCATCTTGCAATCTCTTGCTTCCCGCAGTTTGGGCATAGGAATTTTGTCGCTCCCTTATTGTTCGCTAATGATACTTTACATGATATGCATTTTTCTGTCATTTTTAATCACATTGCACGGAATTTTAGGGGATTTATAAATATTATTGTTAGTTAGTGCTGATTTATTGATTGTATTATCCCAGCTCAGAAATGTCTTTTTTTATCTTTTCTATGAGTTTCTCTGCTTCTTTTTCTCCCACTTCTATTAGTTTAGGTGATTGCTTGAATGCAAGTATGGGCACCTTGTTCAAGTCAGGTTTTATCATTATATATTTGGTCTTGCATTCTTTTATCTTGTTCTCCACAAGCTTCTTTTGCATTATGAGCGTAGATTGTATCACCACATCCTTTATGTTTGATTCCTCGTCTATATCCTTATCCTCTTCAGAAACATCGACCAAAATCAGGTAATCCATACCTTCCAAGTGATCTAACGGCAACGGATTGAGCACTCCTCCATCCACGCATATCTTATCCTCGACTTTCCTTGTTGTGAAGAATCCAGGATATGATAAGGACGCCATTATGGCAGGGACCAATAGGCCTTTATCGAACACTATCTCTTCGCCTGCAACTATATCTGTGGCATTTATAGAGAGAGGTATCTTCAAGTCTTTGAATTTCACGTCTTTGCTTTCCTTAAAATATTCTGTTATATACTGTTGAAGCTTGTATCCTTTGATTATCCCTTTTGTCGAGAATGAATAATCATAGACGTCCTTGCTGGATTGTATCTTAAGCATCAACTTTTCTATACGGTCAGGGTCTTGGTCATACGCGTAGCATGCGCCGATCAATGCGCCTACAGAGCAGCCTGCGATCGCGTCTATCTTTATCTTGTTTTTTTCCAAGACCTTCAATACTCCTATCTGTGCAAAACCTCTTGCACCGCCTCCGCTTAGAACCAATCCTGTTTTCATTTTTTACAACGATCCTATAAACCGATTATCTTCCATAGGCTTGACCATACTGTGAACCCGTCAAATCCTGGGATAGGCAATAGATTGAATATAAGTAGGAACAGATTTATATTTTTTGTCAAAACCCAGAAATGCATCGTCTTATGCTTAAGCTTTTGCGTTTTGACTATGACAAATGCTATGATGAACAGAATCAAGTTTATTGCAGGGCCTGCAAATGCAATCAATCCAGCCTGTTCTGGCCCTCCAATACCTACTATGCTCACGAATCCAGGCACTAGGAATATCAACCCGAAATTGAGCAGTTTCATCGCTATTGCAAACAACCCGAAGAACAATGTTGTGCTATTCGCATAGAACGCGTGGAACGTAGCTTCATATCCATAACTTAATGCAGTTATCTTATGTCCAAGCTCATGTAACAATATGGCTGGAGCAGTCACCATTGCCGCAAACCAGAAATCCTTCCAATTGAATCGTGAGCGAGACTTTTTAAGATATCGCGATAATTCATCGCCTTTAGATTCTGATTTTGGAGCCTTGAATGCGTCCATGAACAAGAATCCTACTAATGCGATCGTCACAAAAATGTCAAATACCTCTAATGGAGTTATGAACATGCTTTTTTGAATGATATGTTATTTTTAAACTTTATCAAACAAGAATAAATACTATAAAAGAATCTATTTGACCCCTAACTCTTTCTTTACGCAGTATGCTATGAAATCTTCCCTTGTTTCGAAATCTTTGCTATCCTTTATCTTGTGCTCTACGAGTTTGTTTAACGGGAAATTTTCTACTTGCTCGAACTTCATCATTCCACCTCTTGTATCTTTTTTATAAGCCTTTGAATCCTGTCTAAATAAATATTGACATTAAGGTTATTGTCACCTTCATATTCACGCTCATTCCTTCTTATCATGTCTATCTTGCCATGTAATTTGAATAGGAATTCTAAATACATGTTCTTGTTAGAAGAATTGATTTTGCCTGCTTTCAATGTCTTTTCTATGTCATTGAGGCTTGCCTGGTCCTCTTTAGCCAGCATAAACTCCCCATAATTCTTCTTCTTGATCGTTTCATCACCAACAAAATAATCATCGAAGTTAGTCATGGTTCTCAATGTATATCATAAATTTATAAAGATTATGCATTAGGGCATTGCATATTATTCATATATCCAGATTTGTGACTTCTTTAGCATGCGACTCGATGAACTCCCTTCTTGGAGCGACTTCGTCACCCATCAATGTCTCAAATATTTGGTCTGCTTCTATGGCATCTTCAATAGTCACTTTCTTTATTGTCCTAGAATCCGGATCCATTGTTGTCTCCCATAATTGCTCAGGGTTCATCTCTCCAAG
>CAZQDS010000078.1:0-5039 GCA_964591655.1 uncultured Methanosarcinales archaeon | reverse complement strand
ACAAGAAAGGAACCCTATTCTGGTTGTTTGTTGTGATGTATGGCCTGCTCCGATTCTTGGTCAATTTCTACAGGGATGACCCTTCTTATCAGCTATTTCTGGGAATAAGCGTAGGCCAATGGCTGTCATTATTGATGGTAGTGGTCGGATTTGTGTTCCTTTGGCGTATAAACTATCGTTCGGATAAGGCTTAAAAACATATTATAGCATGGAATGGACCCTTCTTTTTGAACAAAAACAAAAATATATAAATAACAACATTAATAAATAACTACTTTTAAGGAAAAGCTTTCATTATGAGGTGATTATTATGCCGATAAAATCCGCAACAGGACCAAGATGTTTACGACACCAGATAGAATGCACATACAATTGTGGATGGTGTGGGAAGCCGATATGTGAAGAGTGCTTGACATTTGCGCATGGGAAGAAGTATTGTGATAAATGTTGGGGCAAGAAACAGCAGATGACCCCTGCTTCTGAACCAGAAGCGCCAAAAAGTGCAGCTCCAAGGCAACCGATAAGGAATGTGGACCACTCATTGGATCCTAAGGTCGCTGAGCAGCATAGGATTGAGCTTCCGAACAAGAAGAAAGTCGACCCGAGCGTGTTCGAACTTTAAGCTTTTTAGGATTTTTTTATTGTTTTATCCTTAATTCTTTTATTTCTGCATTCTTCATCAATTCATTTATCTCTGCAGGAGAAATGCTTGCATCTATCTCTCCTTTATCTTTCAGTTCCTTGATGACTCTCTTGATCGTCGTAGTCCTTTTCTCTAATTTTTCTGCGATAGGTTTTTCTGGGCCATATGCTTCTACATCGAGTTTCTTGTATCTGCATTTTCCAAGGGTGTTAGTTGTGAGAAGAGGATAACTCCTGCAGATCATCGGCCTATTGTCATAGACGCCGCACTGCTTTTTCCCTTCATCAAAGAATGGGCATACATCATGGTCTATGAAATAGTCTATTATCACGAATGCGTTGTCTTTCTTGTTATAGAATCCTCTTTTAGGCTTCAACGATATTTTTATGCCTTTTCTTTCTGCTTCCCTTTCAAGTATCTCTTTCTCTTCTGGCCAAACATTTATTGTTATTTCAGAGAGCCTTGCGAAGTACAATATCCCAAAATTCTTATACATATATGCGAAATAATTATTTTCCTGCTCCTTATTTATATTCTTCTCTTCCCTGATATGGCAGCATTCTCCGCATTGTGTGCATATGAACACTTTTGATTCATCGTTCTTTTTCTCAAGTTCAGGGTCTGGATCGAAGTTGGCCTTGCTCATGCTATTGTGGGATTCAAGCTGTTTAAAAATTTGTCCAAAAAATTTAAATATTCGTGTGCTAGAACCATATGAAAGAGGTGTATATATGGGTCTGTTTTCAAAAAAGAAGCTTGTAGTCAAGCAATTAGATTATTCTAGGCCATTCGTAGTCCTTAATTTCAAGACATATAAGGAGTCGCAAGGAGAGAATGCGTTAAGGCTTGCAAGGATTGCTGAAAAAGTGGGTGAAAAGTATCATATAAACATGATAGTGGCAGTCCAAGCCATAGATTTGAAGTATGTCGCTTCACAAGTCAAGATTCCTGTCTATGCACAACATGCAGATCCAAATGTCTTAGGCAGGAGCACCGGCTCTATTGTGCCTGAGCAATTGCTTGACATAAATGTTCATGGTTCAATACTCAATCATTCTGAAAAAAAGATCGGCATAAAAGATTTACAGAACACGGTGCTTCGATTAAAGGAAGCGGATATGAGAAGTATAGTCTGTGTAGGGAACAATGTTGAGGCAAAAAAAGTCTCAGGGTTCAAGATAATCAAGCCAGATTTTATTGCTATTGAGCCACCCGAATTGATTGGTGGAGAGCGCTCTGTAAGCTCGACAAAGCCTGATGTGATTGAAAAGGCAGTGAAGGCATGCGGTGGAATAAATGTTTTCGCAGGTGCAGGAATAAAAGACAATATGGATTTCAAGACTGTATTGAAATTAGGATGCAAGGGCGTGTTGTTGAGCAGCCATTATGTAAAATCAGCGAACCCAGAACAATTCTTGATAGAACTAATAAGAGATGTCTAAGGGACTGTGACATATATCTTTGTCAACCCGTATAATGGACAACTCACCCCACATGTCGAATTCGGTGTATGAGTTATATTTATTGTTATAACGTATTCGCCTTTCTTTGCTGTTTTAGGCATTTTAATGAGGACATTCCTAAAACCTTGTTCTCCAGGATTGATTCTTCCCAGATTCAAGTTAGAATCAGAAAAACCGCCTGTCTTACTGGTTATTATCGATTCATTATTCCTCCACCAAATCGGATTGGCGTTCGGGTATGCAGATGCAGGCTGTAATTCTATTGGTGTGGAATTTGATGTCTGATACCATTCGACTTTAAAATGTCTTACTAATGGAGATGTGAATAATTGATTGTTGTCGAAATTATTCATCACTGCGACAGTAGTCATCTGGCTCTTCCCTCTCTGGATAGTGAGATCATTAGGATACACTGCAACCTTAGAATTATCGTTGAGCATCAATGCCTTTAATTGCTCGGCGGTCTGTTGCTCAATCTCATCAGTATATCTGGTCGCTTCTGCCTTCAAATTAAAAAAAAGCATCAACCCCAATCCAAGGATGACTGAAGAGATGACTATCACTACAATTACATTTGCAGAAAATTCAATGGCTGCTCTCCTATTCATCTTAAGACTTAATGAATTCGTATTCTCTTATCAGGATTATCGTCAGTATTATCAGCAATAGCACTCCGCCTATTATCACTGCTAATCCTACTGCAAACTCTTGGCTGCTTTCTATTATCTTGAATAGTCCATAGCCTAGCAGGAATACCCCTAATAACAGAAACTTATCGATGACAACCTTCAAGATATCAAACTCTTCCTGTCTTGTCAAATGTTTTTTCATAAATATCACCTTTTTATTGAACTATCAATTGGAACTCCTTCTCTGCAACAACATTCACTCCTGCTGCAAGAGTTGTGCATGGTTTATTAGCATTTGGTGCCGTGATGTATGATGATAAGAAACATACTTTACAAAGATATGTATCTTTAGGCTGGGATGCTGAAAGTTTAATATTCCCTGTGTAATCAGTATTGCTTGAGGCAAGGGCTTCTTTTCCATAATATTCTCCATCTATCTTCACAGTCGGAGTATTGCATTCAAATAACGGCTCAGCATTCTGTATTGACCCCGATCCAGTATAATAGAAGTTTATGTTCAATCCCATTTTCTTAACCCCTGAAACCGGAACATTAATCCTCGACATCGTAATCGGGTCCGATGCAGTCGCTTCTGGGGCAGGGTTCTCATCTACAAGGAATCCTCCTCCTATGTCAGTGAATTTGCTCCTTATGAATCCTAGTATCAGTCCCATCATTACAACTGCTATCACTAGAATAACTATTGAGTTTACGCTTAATTCCATAGAGCCTTTTTTTCTCATTCTAAAACACCTCTTATTTCATAAATTCGTATTCTTTTATCAATATCATAGTCAGTATCATCAGTAACAGTACACCGCCGATAATAACTATCAATCCGAGCAGGAAATCTTGGCTGCTTTCTATTATCTTGAATAGTCCATAGCCTAGCAGGAATATCCCTAATAAAAGGAATTTGTCAATGACAATCTTCAAAATGTCAAACTCTTCCTGTCTCGTCAAGTGCTTTTTCATTTTTTCATCCGTTTATTGGACAATCAACTTGAATTCCTTTTCCGCTATTCTATTTGTTGCTGCGTTGCACAATGTAGTTTTTGCGGTATTATTATTTGCCGTAAAGCACACCTTGCACAAATATGTGTCTTTAGGGACAGATGTTTTTATTTTTATATTCCCAGTGTATGATACTGATTCTATGCTGGTGTTGATTGTTTTATTGAAGTATTCCCCTTGGATTATCAATGCATCTCCTGGAGATTGGCAATGGAATAACGGAACCATATTAATAACATTAGACGGTCTTAGGTTATATAAATTTATATTTAAGCCCGTTCTTTTGACTCCAGATACTTGCACAATGGTCCTAGACATTGTTATAGGATCCGATGCAGTTGCCTCAGGAGCACTACTTTCGTCAACCAAGAAACTTCCTCCCACTTCTGTGAATTTGCTTCTTATGAAACCTAAGATCAATCCCATCATCACAACCGCTATAACTAGAATAACGATCGAGTTTACACTCAACTCCATAGAACCTTTATTGTGCATAATACACACCTCTTTGTTTTATAGAGTAACCTTAAATGTATGTATTTATAAATATTTTGTTATTGAATGTTGGGAAAAGCAAAAAATAAATAATAAAATTAGAAAAAATTATTTCTTTCCGCCTTTGCCTTTTGCTTCTCCAGCGGCTCCTGTATCGGCTGGCAATAGCTTCTTGATGAGGTCCTCTGGGATTCCTGCCTCGTGAAGCTTGGCTTTTATTGCAGATTTCTCCTTGCCCTTCATCGTGTCTATTATATCTTGGGCTTTCTTCTGCTGCTCTGCATGCATCTTTTCTAGGTTCTCTTGGAGTTTCTTCTTCTCTTCCTGCAATCTCTTCAGCTCTTCTGCTGAAAGCTCTGTCTTCTCTGATTTTATCTCTGCATCCCATTTTCCTTCATCAACCAACTTTATGGCATCTTTTGCTGGCATTCCTTCAACAAGTATCCCCAGACTATTGGCTGTCCCTATGACTTCTTTGATTCTTGCCTTTAATGTGACCCCGAGAAGATTATCTTCTTTCATTTTCGCGACCTTGATGACCTGCTCGATCATTATGTCTGCTACTTTTTCGATATGAGGCTTTCCTGATCCTTTCTCTATCCCTGCTTCCTTCAGCAATAATGCTGATGCTGGAGGAGTACCTACTGTTATCTCAAATTCTTTTGTAGAAGTGTCAACAATTACTTTTATAGGGACTTGCATTCCCTTGAATGATGCTGTCTTTTTATTGATTCCAGCAATGACCTGTCCGATATTAACACCTAATGGTCCTAAAGCAGGCCCTAATGGCGGTGC
>CAZQDS010000077.1:0-5061 GCA_964591655.1 uncultured Methanosarcinales archaeon | reverse complement strand
CATAAAATTATCAGGATTCAAAGAATTCAATGTCGCAGGAAAACAAGGAGTGGAATGGGATTATGGAGAATTGAATCTAGAATATATGGTTAGCGATAATGTTTCATTATCCTATAATCCAGCATTCTTCAATGATGGTGAAGGAGATATAACTCCAACAATAGATCATAGATTCACATTCAAGTATACATTCAAATGAGGATAACATGTGCAAGAATCATGGATGCATAGACGAACACGTTGAAAACGTAATAACATACGGCAGCAATAGTTCACAGTATGTTAAAAACCAAGCATATAATGGCAGCGCACAGTATAGGGGGTAAAAATGGGAGAGAATTATATTAAGAGACTAAAAATTATTGACCATTACATAAAGAAAGGTATTGAAGGGTGTGAAAAGTCCACCAGTTTCTTGTCTGAAGCAGTGAAAAAAGGTGCGAGTATAGACAATTCAGTGATCGCGGAAAACACTGAGAGATTAAAGAATTTGATTGAATTCCAGAACGAATTATATATGATATTTCCTGAAATGGAAGATTTTACAAAAGTTTCAAAAAAGAACGTATCATCTGATTTTGATAAATATATGGTAGAATAAAATGAACACCTTCCTTAAAGTATTTATCGTAGGATTAGTATTCGCATTGGGTTTCTTAAGCAGCAATATCTATGCAGAGATCAATCCTGAAATGCAGCCAGAGCAGCCATTGACTGATGGAAGGACAGACCAGAGAGCAAGTCCTAGCGATTGGATCAAGGAGAATCAGATAATGGTATTCAATAGCCAAGTCGTCCTTGACCTGAAGAATGCTGAATGGGCGACATTCACAGACACGCATAGCATGGAGCCAGTCCTTTCAGCGAGGGCAAACGCAATTGAAGTCAGGCCAAAAAGCACTGATGATATACAAGTCGGGGATATCATAAGCTATGAATCAGAATACGCAGATGGCATAATCATACACAGGGTAATAGAGAAGAACGAAGATGAGAAGGGCGTTTATTTCATTCTAAAAGGAGACAATAATCCTTACCCTGATCCTGGAAAGATAAGGTTTGAGCAGATACAAAGGGTTGTTGTAGCAATAGTCTACTAGGTGAGAATATGGATTCTTTCATCACACAAAAACTAGGTGTATCACAGATATTCTATCTAGTTATTGTCTTAATGATAATACTGATGACATTATTTTTCGCATTAAGGTGAAACAATGGTAAAAATATTAAAAATATATTACCTTCAAAATAATCCTAAATATTCAAATAGGGTGGTCGCGCCTTTTGATGAAGGAGTAAAATACTTAGAATCAATAAATAACAGAATAATTTCTTTGGAAGAATTGGCAAATTTACGAACTGAATTGTGCAGTAATAAAGATTATAAATATAATAACGATTCAAAGATATCTATAATGAATGATACTGATGGAATGGTAAAAGAGGGGTTCATTTTTTTACCTGATAAAAAGATTTACTTAACTAAAAATTCTCCAATTATGAAAAACCCTATCAAAGCAACAAAAGCACATGAGAAAGCATTAGGATGCTCTTTAAAGAACCATGAATTCTACTTAACAGATGAACAGGTTCAAGAAAGTTTGAAAGGTGCTGTTCAAATAACCCCAAAAAAAACATTGATAACACGTTTGAAAGATCATAATTTAACTATTTACGCTATACCAACAAATAGGTTCGGGGAAGAACCTTTAACAATTTACGCATTCGGGAATATAGCAGAAAAGTATGGATTGCTCCTAAACGAATTAGGCGCCAAAGAAATGCCTATCTTTCTGCCACCTATAAAAGGAAAAAAGGCTTATGCTAGACAAGTATACGCTATGGGGATATCTGGTGAATATAGGGCAGGACTTGATGGTTTCCTGGCTTCTAATTTAAGCGATCACAGTATGTTTGGAATAAGCCAAGAAAAAATTAATAATAAATAAATTTATATACTTCTTTTTTTGTCTTCTATCATGATACTCAATGATGAGGAGATTGATAAGGCAAAGCTTGCTGGGAAGATAGCAAGTAAAGCGATAATCCATGGCAGAAAACTAATAAAACCTGGAGTAAAAGTTGTCGATGTTCTTGACCAGGTTGAAGAATTCATCCATCAAAATAATGGGAAAATAGCTTTTCCGGCGCAGATAGCAATAAATGAGTTCGCTGCACATTTCTGTCCTTTAGAGGATGATGAGACAATCATCAAACCCACTGACATGATCAAATTTGATCTTGGAGTGCATGTCGACGGGATAATTGCTGATAATGCAATAACAATAATCTTCAAGGAAGATAACGACAAATATGAAGAATTACAGACTATAAAGAAGGCTTCTGAAGAGGCATTGAGCAATGCATTAGACATAATAAAGCCGGGAATAACTCTTGGAGAGGTAGGGTTGATGATCCAAGAGACAATATCAAGATACGACTTAAGCCCGATAAAGAATCTTTCAGGACATGGTCTAGGGAAATATTCTGTGCATGAACCCCCGACAATCCCTAATTTCAACACTAATGACCAGACCGAACTTGAAGAAAATCAGCTTATAGCGATTGAGCCGTTTGCGACAAATGGTCACGGGATGGTTTTTGAAAGTGCTAATCCGACATTATTCTCTCTGAAAGAGATCAGGCCTGTGAGAAGCCCTTATGCAAGAGAGGTTCTGGCAGAAATAAGGAGTTTCGACAAACTTCCATTCACTACGAGATGGCTTACAAAAAAGATAAATCCTGGAAAAGTCAGGCTTGGATTGACTGAATTAAGGAATTATGGGATAATACATGAATACCCCCCTTTAATCGAATCTAAACGAGGCATTGTAAGCCAGACGGAGCACACAGTCGTGGTTAAGGAGAAGCCTATAACAACGACGATCAGAGATGGATAATAATAAAAAAGGGCAATAGTGCAAAAGAGCGATATTCACATGAATTCATATCTGTTCGAGAATTCTTTCTCTTCTCTCTTCCTTAACGTCATATAACCACAATTTTCGCACGTTATCTTTTCATATATCTTATGATGCTGATGCAATAATTCTATATGGTTCCCATGCGGCCTCTTACAATTACCGCATATTTCCTCTAAATGACTCTCTCTCAATGCGTGTGGCATGCCGTTCATGCAGGGGAATCGTTTTTAAATATTGTGAAAGTGAAAATCTTATCGAACAGCATGAAATTATGAAAAATATATAAATACCAACTTATAATAAATAATATGGTAAGGATATTTTCAAAATCAAGAAGATACATCGATGAGTTGAAGTCGTCTATGAACATAAAGAACAAGACGGACTCAAGCAAGATAGACTCATTGTATGGCGTAAGGTCAAGACTTATAAAAAGCAGGGATACGCTCAACTTTCTTAGGATACTCTTCTATGTGGCGCTTTATGCATCCATCATCTCAAGCTTCACGACTATATTTAATCTATTGCCGCTCGTATCGAAATTCATAGATTATATACTTACATTGTTCGGGATCATCGGGACAACATTCTCCATAATAATGATATTCTTTTTAGCACATTCCATACGTAATTATGACAGGGACATTGCAACAATAGAAAGCCACATATTATCTATACATGTCAAGCATGACAGGTCTAAGCCTGAAGAGTTCGATGTGTTGATGAAGAAGATAAAATGATGCAAGGACAGCCTCAATACATACAACACCATGTTTTGCTTCTCAACAGTAAATAATATAAATGATTCAGGATTCCTGTATTGATGAGTGGAGTGCTTGAGAGTATAATAAAAGACATAATCTACAATAAGAGGCCGTTTGGCACTGATATCGATGGAGTGCTATTGAATTTCGAGCCATTCTTTAGGACAAATATCAACGAAATATTCGATGTATCGCTAAATGAGGGTGATATTGTGATTTATGAGGCATCCAAACTTATCCCATTGAAAAACAAGGGAGTGACACAGAAGGAGATTTATGAAGCCGTAAGAAAGATGGGCAACAAACATGATTTCACGAGAATAAAAACAAAACAAGGTGTCCATGAGAGTTTGAAATTGATGACTGGGGGAGATTACTTGTCCAACGGATATGAAAATTTTTTCATTAACACATCAAGGAGCAACCGACTATATGACGATGTGGAAGATAAAACACATGAGACTCTCAGATATAACGAAGTATTATTCTATGATCAAAATGTGATATTCGACCCTGAAAAAGAATACGTTGCTAAAGCATTAGGTTTGAGGCTTTTTTTTGAAGATGATATTATTACGGCTCTAAAGATAATGAGAAAAAAAATCCCTGTAGTTATGATTACAGAGAGTTGGAATAAAAAAACACCTCGAGACATTGTATTACTGGATCGAGAAGACGCAAAATATAAGCACGCATTAGTTGATGAATTACGGCATTATAACGATAAGGTATTCTTCAGGTTCGATAATTTCATAGAATTCAACAAATATCTCAAGGCAATACTGAATTAGGCCATAATCTTCAAAAACATTATTTCTTCCTTTTCTCCTCTATCTCTCTCAAGAATCGTTCTATTGTCTTGACGACATTCTCTGGTTGTGTCTTCAATAATGATGCTGTTTTCTGCAGTATCTTGTCTTCCGGCTCATCTGTCTCTTCGACAGATTCTAGTTTGAGCTCTTCATCAGAATTCTTCTTGACGATCCTCTTCCATTTCTCAAACAATTCCTGAGTCCTTCCGGGCACCTGTTTCACTTCGCATCCGAGCAGCGAAGCAATTTTTTCCAATGAGCCTTCATTATCTTTTTTTGTCTTCTCAGCGGCCAACCCCGCAGTGAATTCTATCCTCACCACACCATCCTGTATCTTTGTCGTCTTCAATATCTTTATCTGCCCGACATCGCCTGTTATGTCAAGATGTGTCCCGCCGCATGCCTCCACATCAAATCCTATTATGTCGACTATCCTCAACTCTTTTCCTGGAACGGCGCCGCCCTGATATAGCCTGAATCCATATTTTGCTTCTGCAATGTTCCTCTTCATGAAGCTCTTATATACGGGAAGATTCTCTTTTATTATCTTGTTGGCCGACT
>CAZQDS010000076.1:0-5210 GCA_964591655.1 uncultured Methanosarcinales archaeon | reverse complement strand
AGCCTTCTGTTAGGTGAAGATTGGACGCCGATGATATGTACGGCGCAGGGGAATACTTCCGTCACTTGCGAATATTTTGCAGACAGGAATACTGTGACGACGAACAATGTCACATGGAGATTGAGGCATGAGATTGCAACACCAATAGAATATGTTGCAACAGTAAAAGTAGATAAATTATTGCCTAGGATTGAACGAGTAAACACTACAAAAATAGGCACTGCATTAAAAGTGAGCTATTCAGTTAGAGATTTAGCATATCCTGGAAGTACAGCATGCTCAGGACTTGATTATGTATCATATGTTGTAGGAACACTTGCTGATACGATATCGTTCAACACCACACTCTGTCAATATAATGGTACTGTTATATTCAATGAGTCAGGATTCTACCAGGAAGATTTCACAATATCAATAACTGTAAAGGACAGGCTTAACCCTCCCGTCACAAACACTACAACAATAATTCTTGATTTGATGGGACCAGATATACAGGATGAATGGCAGTTGATGCGTAACGGACAGGTACTTGAGGTGTTGTCAAACACTGTCGAGGGTGTGCAAGCAGATGTTGTAGTATATATTGATGATCCTAAATTAGACTTGAATAAAGTACGTGGAGATTTATCAGGATTGCATACGAATCCACAATTGAAAAATAGTTTAAGGAACAAACAAGCGACATGCGTCAAGGAATCAGATAACCTGTACAAATGCACATTTTTTGCTATCCCTATAAAGCCTGCAAATGAGAATCTGGAAATAAAAGTCAATGCATATGATACCTCTGGGAATTTTGCAAACGAGACATTGACAAAGACAATAACGCTGCTCAATGATGCTGGACAAATAAAATACATTGGTCCTTTGAAGGACCACTGCACTTCAGATCTTAGTTCTTGTTATACAAAAAAAGGCGGGCAGAATTTTGTCTTAGAGATTGGTGCAGGATCAAATTATTCTCTTTTAGGTTTGGGTTTCAACAATGCTCCTACACTTGCATTATGTACATTTGAAGAGGAGCAATGGATATGTCGTGCACCATATTCTGTGCCTGATGGCATAACTCAGCTGAAGATGCACACTACAGAAGCATCAAGAGACACTTATGGAAACAAATTGCCATATGTTGAAAGGAACATCATCGTAGATAATCAAGCTCCAAATATCACTAGCAATATCACTTCAAACCTTCCAAATTGTGCTGTGTCTTCAGACACCCTGGAATTGACATTCACAGCAAAAGAATCGATATCAGAGATATTGAAGACATATGTAAATACTACAGGGATAACTGCACAGGAGATGACAAATGGGACATGCGAGCAGACAGTGAATGATGAATGGTCATGCACGTTGTCAATCACTGGATTTGCGTCAGTCATCCCGCCGACCACAAAAAAAATAGTTGTCGAAGACCTTGCCGGGAATATTGCGTATAAGGATTTCAAGTTCGAAGTGTGTGCAGAGGACTCTAATGCAGTCCCCAACATAATAACTAAGATAAAACCGGACAATGACATCACAATAGATAGAAGGACTGCAAGCATATTGCCAATAAAGACATATGTGTCTTTGACAATCACGAAAAGCACTGGAACAATAATAGAGATGACAGTGGACAATTGTAAGGCATATGACCCTGATGATGACGAAGAAGAGATATCTGTCTTAGATTCAGGACATTATTTCATTGATGATACACTAGTATTATATGTAGGATTTGATGGTGCACAGCTCCCAGATGAGGAGTTCGACATAAACTGCACAGTCAATTCAAGAGTAAGGGTCGGGAATAAAGTCTATTTGAAGCCAGAGCAAGACTCATTCATAATAACGGCCAAGCCATACAATAATCCATTAGGTGCATTAGATTCATCAGTAAACAAGAAGATTAATGACCAGAAAGCAGCACTCAGAGATTTGGATAAAGAGATAGAACTCAGGAAGACGATAGGAGGAGTGTTTGAGACAATATGTAATCTGGCACAGATAATAGTGAAAATAAACAATATACTGCAACTGCTGAAATCAGTAATATATGCGGTGTGCGTAACAATGGTTGCAACAGGATTTCTTGCAAGTG
Source organism: uncultured Methanosarcinales archaeon (assembly GCA_964591655.1). Classification (GTDB taxonomy): domain Archaea; phylum Nanobdellota; class Nanobdellia; order Woesearchaeales; family UBA9642; genus UBA9642. The sequence goes on along the minus strand of CAZQDS010000076.1, from coordinate 3,124 downwards.
TTGCTGAATCAATCTGGGAATTTGTAGGAACCACCCTAAACAGCATCGATATCACTGTACAAACATATGTCTGGCCTACAAACATATTGAGCGGCTCAACATATGGACAAGTAATAAAGTATACATGCTTATTATATACATGCCAACATTACAAAGTGTCTGGATTGATTGAGATAGGAACGGCAATAACGGATTTGATTGACAATGCAGGAGACCAGAAAGAGAAAGCAGGAAAAGCAGTAGCAAACGAGAAAAAGAAACAGGAAGAACAAGTAAATCAACAGAACTATGACGGTACAAAAAAATATTATAAAGATCCTCAAGGAAACATACATGAAGTGTATGTGGATAAAGATGGTAACAAAATAGCAGGATCTGATAAGATAACGACTGATCAGCCCGTAGGGGAATTACTAAGATATGAAGATGTGCAGAAGATGAAGGAAATTACCCCTCCACCGGCAAACATTCTAGGTGGCGATATAGGCAAAGACTGCAAGACTCCATTTTGTAATAATCAAGAGAGTGTTTTTTTCCCGGAGGAAACTGCTGACAAAAACTCAAAAGTGGAACTTAACCCCGATATAACGAAGCCAGAAGGACCTCCTACTCCGCCGAGTTTACCGATAGGAGGCAGTCCTGAGGACCCCGAAATTTTACCTGATGTTGTTATTAATGAACCACAATATACTTTTATAGGGAATAAGGAAGTTGGAGGTGCACAGGTATATGATTGGAAAAATATATACTATACTACAGATGAAAATGGCAATGTTCAATTATGGGAAAAATCTCTTGATATTAATGGGAAAGAATATGGTGATTTCAAAAAAATAGCTTCTACTACTTTTGAAAATTTTAATACAAAAGCGACAGCTGACCTATTGTGGAGTACCCAACAAGAAGGATGGCTTGCAAATACACATAGTAGCGGCCTTACGTATGATTTAGAAGGAAAGATAGTGGATGGTAAATATATTATTAGTGCTAAAAAAAATACTGCCGCGTTTGGATATACTGGTTTTGAGGGTGGTTTTGAAGGCAGCAAATATGTCATTAATAGCAGGTATTATGGCGACCTTACTTTTTCATCAGTTAATGAATTAAGCAATTTTTTGAAAAAAGAGAAAAATGCCGGAGTTACTTTAGTCACACGTAAATCTTATAATATTAGAACATTTAAAGGCGGCTCTAATTCTGGTGGGAATAATGGTGCTGGCGGAGTTATTACTGACATCACAGGTAGGGCTGGCGGTGCTGGCGGAGCTACTAATAATGATGGCGGGTTCTCTATGAGTGTAGATGAGATGTGGGGCGATGTTGATGATGCTAATCAACAATATTATGAGAGAAACTTGAAGTTTTATACTGCTCTTGAAGCCGAGGATTGGATTATTAATCCTTATAGGAGTGCTCATTGGGATGGCTTATGTGCTCCTGCTGTTGTTTATAATCTTCAGAAGGAGCGTCAGATAAGATGCAAATATCTGCAATGCATGGAAACACAATTGGTTGCGGGGATGCCTAGCTACATCTGTGATAGGGATTATGGAATGGACGCATGCTTATACATTGATAGCGCGCAATGGCATGTTACTGGTGGAGGATTCTGGGATAATATCGGTGCAGGATTATTGAAGAGTTTCTTATCAACATTAATCGGATTGGCACTTTATACTGGTTATAGCGCTGCATGCTCAAATTATTTAGGAGGAATGGGCCAAGGAGGCACAGTTTATGGAGGTGGCGGTGCGGGTGGTGCGCAGCCTGCTGGTCATACTACTCTAGCAACAGGTTGGTGGGACGTTAGTTGCGGCTTGCTTGGCACTGCTCTTCAATGGAAGGAGATTACTGCATTAGGATCAGGAGATTTCTGGTCGAGCTTTTTTGATAGCGACATTCCAAAAGACCCTGCTGAAATCAAGGATTATTGTGCGGATGTGAATTATAATGAATAAGGCATTATTATTGCTTGGAATTATCATTTTGAGTCCGCTCGTATTAGCTGATGATGCACCTTATGGTGATCATGTCTGGAATGCAGACAATATCTTGAGGCCTGCCTGGAATAATGTCCTCGGTTTATGGGGTGAATCTGTTGATGAGGATGTCGTTCCTGGAATGTTCGGTTATACTTTGAAAGGTTGGGAGGTCAATGTATGCTCTCAGCATGTTACTGGCGATTCAGCATATAAGGCTCCTGATGGTTTTTCAGGGATAAGCACTGATTTGAGCAAGATATATGATACGAGTGCAACGCTTCAAGCAATGAAGACTGAATATGATAATAATCAGACTTTGATTGAAGTTGCATGGTATATCCATCCTAAGGTTGAAGCTAAATATAACCTGATATTGCAGAAAGGCAATGAAGAGTTTGAGATTGTTGAAGAGCGTGATGTCGATCCAGTCCAGGGAGAGACTGGGTATATGGCTGATTATTTTGAGATATCCTATGAGTATGCAATACTGGAGTATGAAGATGGACAGGATATCTTGAAGCAGAAGATTGTGGTGTTGAACGATGAATAAGCGAATCAATTTTTTGAAAGCGTACCTATTGACTTTTGCTCAGGCAATCTTATTCATCGTATTATCGTTCTTTGCGTATCTTTTGATAGTCATGAGCATGGCAGAGGTGTATCCTTTCCTTCAGATAATCTCGCAGATACAGTCTACTGGTGATGTGATGCCTTTTGCTGACCAATTCTTAGCGAATGAAGCATTGTTCACAAGCTTCTTAGCATCATTGATATTCATAGCATTATCCTATACTATAATCGTTTCTGGGGTCTTATCATTGTTTGATTACCTGATAATGAATGGGTTGAAGGAAACATCTTTCAAATTGAAAGAGTGGCTTTTTGGCTGGTTCAATTATGCTTCAATGGCATTGTTGTTGTTGATGCTTGTGTCAGTGTTCTTCTTTGCAATAGGCAATATCTTATGGTTGGCAGTATTCGTGTTCGTCTCATTGTTATTGTTCTGTTACTTGATTGTATTGATGCAATTCAAGAAGAATCTCGTTTATGCCATGAGAAAGACTTGGGCAAGGGCATTATTGCTACTGACTTATTATATAATATTATGTTAGCGAATCTCTTTACAACTATAAAAACGTCTT
>CAZQDS010000075.1:0-5274 GCA_964591655.1 uncultured Methanosarcinales archaeon | reverse complement strand
GTGTAACCAGATAATGGAGATCCTTTTTTTTTTTTTTTTATCATCCGTCTTGATGCCGTGACGCTCTCAAAATCCTGCATTGCGCTGGTGTTGTATATGGTGTCCTGTTCCGTCCGGTATGCATTGCTTGCGATTATCTCAAAGTTTTTATCCATATCAACTTGTGACATCACTGATTCTAAAAGAACCCGTGCATTGTCGGTCTCATTCTTGGCCCAATACTCACCTATCTGCTCTAGCACTGAATTTTCCTGGTTTGTTATGCCGCCAGAATTTATTTCAGAGACTACAAAGCTGTTGTTTTTGTTGCTTTCATTGAGTTCATATATCTTTATGGAGCTTAAGACAGTCAATAAGTCTTGGCTGAAAAATTCTGATTCCAGGATATGTTCCTGTTTCGATGAATACTCCCCAAGCAACAAAAGGCCAGCAACTAATAATAGCGATGCAAATATCGCATCCAATATGAAATAATATCCATTCTTTTCATGAATGAATTTTTTTGCCCTGATTTTTTTTCTCATATCAAAAAAACTATCTCCACACCATTTATTTCAGCACCATTTATTTCAGCACCATTTATCTCCACACTATTTATCTCCATATCAACAGGTTCAACTGCACTACTGACCCATTATAATTGGTTATCCTAGATATTTTCGTCATATCGGAATATTTCAAGGATTCTACATCAATCTCGCATAGTGTAGCATACTGCTTTATTACACCATAATATCCATATCCGCATCCATCAGATTCAGGTATGCTATCGTTAACTATATGGAACATGGGGAATATTCCTGAGGAATTTGAAAAATATATGAAAAAATTGCTGCTCTTTATGCCTAAAGCCTCCTTTGCATAGCCATATTCTAAATTATACAGATTCATCATCTTTGTATTATTCAATCTTTTATCTGTCGTCAATCCTAAACGTATGACTGTATTATTGTCCCAATCATCAGGAAAACCGTCTGACAATAGATATTGCGAGACAAACTCTGATTCTCTCTGTATATCTCTAAGATTTTCATTAGTATATATGTTGAATATGCTCTTCACACTCAATATAACTGCCGCCGTGAATATCAAGAAAGATATTATAAATTCTATCGTCCATACTTGAGATTTTTTCGATCTTTTACTTCTCTTTCTTGTGTAAGTCATTTTATCCTATAAATGCGCAAAAAACAAGCGCACAACAAACAAGTGCACAACAAACATGCTACAGTTGCAGTTGCGCAGACCATAATCACAGCAAATTTGACCGGACTTATGGATTTATATAAACAGTCTCATTCATCTTGTAAATAACATTTTGCTCTTTATTCAAGACACCTATAGTGTAAGGTATTTTGATATATTTATCAACTCCATCATATGATACTATAAGGCTGGTGCCGGAAACTGAAATGTTATAGTCCGTATTCTCCACTCTTGAAGGAAGGTAAAAGTTTCTCACATACCCATCATTCATTTCAGACGCGATGATTATCTCTGATTGCACAGAATATGCGAAGTCCTGCATTTTTGCGTCTATCTTCTCATCTGTTTTAGACTTATTCAACTCATAAAAAGAGACCAGTAATACAATCATTATAAAGACAGATACGCTGAATAATAAGACAAATTCTAACGCCATTTGGGATTTTTTCATTTTGATTGTTTTAGCTTGAGGGAGAACCTATGTTTACCGTGTTATTTACGGCCCGTATCCTCAGAGTGTGCAGTCCTGCAGAGGTGCTTATATCTCCTGTGAAGTTTATCTCTGCAGTACGATACATTGTGAATGGTCTTTCGCCAGGATTTATTGTGAACGCAAAATATCCATCGCTCAAGACAATTGTCTCTATATTCTTAGGGAAGTATACAGAAATTGTCTTTTGGGAAGGCTCTCCAAGGTAATGTACTGTCTCTGCAGCGTTCAAAATCTCATCCATCACTTTATTTGCCTGGTTTATGTTCACATCTTCATTATATGCCTGACTGTACTGAAAAAACAGGATGACCATAGGCATTACTATGAGAAGGCTGAACGCAGTTATGAGTATATATTCCATACTTACTTGCGATTTTTTCAACGACCTTTTTAACATTTCACTCCCATACAATAATCCTCTAATATATTTATAAAATATCGTAACCATAAGATAATAGTAAAAAAATAATCAATAAAAAGATATTTAAACCCACCAAAGAACTAATAAGAAGGAGGGGATATATTATGAAAAACAATATGAAAAATAATGCGAAATATGCTATAATCATTTTCGGATTTCTTTTAGTGGCGTCATTTGCTGCAGCAGGACCGCTAAGCATTGTTGACGATGATTTTGTCAAGCCACAAAGCAGGACATCAATTAATATGAATATCGAGACAGACGTAATTCATTGCTATCAAGCTAATGAAACATATGCGGTCTATCACAATGGATTATGGTGGGCATGGCTGGCGCCGTTTGCAACAGATACAGCAAATATATGGCCTGAACTACCATCAGTTGTCCCGGATGCATCATTGATGGGAGACGGTTGGAGAAACGTAGCTGATGAGACTGAATGGGCATTAAGGCCGGAGGCGAGCCTCTTCAATTATGAGAAATGCGCGGCACAATACTTCATGCCAGCCACGGGATATCCGGCCACCTTGAACGAATGCAATTATGGTGACGGAGACTCTGGATACATCACGTATCAAACATGGCCGATCGACCCGACACATTTTTGGCAGTATGAATTCTGGGTAGTGCATGATGATTGCGGCGGCAGCAGCGTGACATGCTATGTGGATGAGGACATGGATGGATACGGAAGCGACACGACAATAATCGCAAGTGATGGATCTTGCGACACTTCACAAGGAGAGTCGACTAATTCTGACGATTGCAATGATGAGAATGCTCTCGTAAACCCTGGAGAGGCAGAAATCTGCAACGACATCGATGACGACTGTGATGCATTGGTAGACGACGGCCTAGACATAGATGATGACGGAGTATACGGATGCAATATAGACAGGTGTTTAGATACTGAGAGCGATCCTTGGACAGAAGAGACTTTAGGAGTCAATAGATATATGTGGGACGCTATTTGGAAAACTAAAAATCCAAAAAAAGCAATTGTCCCAGCAACAGAATTCAGCATGGATTATACATACGGATGCAGCTGCATACAGTTGCTAGATGAGATACAGGCAGAAACAGGCGATAGATTGAACGGGCATTACAAGCATGGTTGTAGCAAGTCCATCATACAGGAATGGCATGATGGAACATATTATAATGAATAGATATCGCCAAAATGACGTAGAATGACCCAGATAATTTTTTTATTAATTTTTTTTATTAATTCTGTTGCTTTTTCGCTTCTCTCCTGTAATGGCCATATTTGTCTTCAGGAGCATATTTCGGCGGCTTGCACTCAATCCTTTTTCCGCCGCATTCACAATCAGAACTCAATCCATAACTCCCGCATTTGACGCATTTGAGTATGTGTTTCATTTGCCACGCCCAGAACCATCTTATACCGTCTTATAATCACGCCGCAAAATTATTCTGCAACCTCTGCAGAGAGATTTTTTACCCGCTCATATTCAATTTTCCCTTTTGCCTTCTTTATAACACTTATTATGCTGTCTGATGAATCCTTGAGTATCTTCTCCACAGTCTTATAATCAGTCCCTTTTACCATTATCCTATACCTGCCGCCGCCCAAATAATTTATTTTTGTCTCAGGGCCGCTTATTGCATTCGTCAAAGCACTTCTTATTATGCTTACCCCATTCTCTTCCCACACCGATATGGAAACATCCCCTGCGATAATTATCTGTTTAGGCTTTATCTTGTCTGCAATCGTCTTCTCCAACAAAGCAGCAGTCTTCTCATCGACAATATCACGTAATTCTAATGATCCGTTCATAACATCTTCAAACGCCTGATATATATAGAAATACTGCTTAAGCAATTTCTCAGATAATTTTGAATACAACTGCTCGAAAGGCACTTTCAATTCATGCGCAGCCAATTCTATTATCTTCTCCGCGCGGGTCTCTTGTTTTATCTCGTCCGATTTCTGTCGCTTCTGCCCCTCTGTGACCCTTCTTAATGATAAGTCTATATATCCACGTTCCTTGTTTACGTTCAATACTTTACATATGACTATTTTGCCTTCTATAACGTAGTCCCTGATGTTTCTAATTCTTCCGGGAGCAATCTCAGAAATCGTTATCATGCCCTGTTTATTATATTCATGTATATTTACGAATGTAGAATTATGCTGTATGTTTGTGACTGTGCACATTACAAGATCAGAAGGTTCTGGAAACCCATCACGCTTAATAAGCATTTTTATTCAAGCACCTCAAGCACTCTTGCCTTTATTTTTGCCTTGCCGCCTGTTGGGCCTGCAAGCAATCTACCACATACTAGGCATGGAACTTGAGAAGCGGATTTCCCGAATATTATCTGCTCATTCTTGCATTTAGGACATCTTACTTTTATGAATTTTGAAGTGTTTTCCCTTATTTTTGCCATTTTATCCTCATGATATCAACAAATGACTAGATTATCTCCACTTTCTTTGCTCTTTTGCCCTTGCTTTGGTTGTGCTGTTTCCCACAAACTTTGCAAGTATACCTTAAATCTGTCTTTTTTGTCAATTTCTTTCCAGACATCTTTCTTGATCCTATTGGCGGCCTTGAGAATCTTCCCTGATTACCGTGACCTCTCCATGATCCTCTTAATCTAAGTCTTGTCTTTGATGATCTTGATTGTGTATGCACAGAACCCTGTCCTTTCTTCTTTGATTGACTGACTGTATGCTCAGTATGTTTCTTGCAGTATGGACAATGTCTCTTGATGCTCTTTGGAATCTTCATTTTAAAACCTCAATCATGATAACTGGTCATATATGACTAATAAATAATTATTCTTATTCTCGAAGAAATTATGGGTCATTTATAAATATTACGCTGGGACACAGATAATCAAGCACAACAACAATGAGTACTCCACAATATTGAATAAAGTATTTAAAGGGGTATAAACACATCATCTTGTGGGTGATATGACAAATAGTTACTTAAACAAGAAAATATTGATTGATGAGAAACAGGCGTTCCTCCTTCAAAAACAAGGGTTTTTGGCCATGGACCCGCATTGCCATACATCTTTCTCTTATGATGTGCCAGACGTTCCTGAGACTTCTCCTGGAAATGTCATAAAGATGCAAAAAGAAAAAGGCTTTAGCTTCAGGCCATGGCAAGCACTGGTGGCT
>CAZQDS010000074.1:0-5300 GCA_964591655.1 uncultured Methanosarcinales archaeon | reverse complement strand
GATACGCGAGGAGATGGTAGATAATATGCGCGGTGTGGGCTATAAGTTTGCATCATTATTCATAAGGATGAGCGGATATGAAAATATCGTACCTGTAGATACTTGGGCTGTCCAATATATAGAGAGCAGAGGATTTATGAACAGGCATCCCAGTTCCGGGCTTAATCCAAAACAATACCTCTCATATGAAAAGAAAATATTTGCATATGCAAAAAAATTCAATGTATCTCCGGCATTGTTCCAAGCGACTATTTATGCACGTTTTTCTACTTGGGCAAGAAATTCTGGGATATTTACGCATTATCCATAAACTATATTAATCCCTTAAATTTCATCGAATGATGATAAGTGTTGTAGGTGCAGGTCCTTCTGGGAGCTTTTATGCATGGAAGGAAAAAACTTTGAATAAATCAGATGTACATCTCTTCGAAGAGCATAAGGTTGTAGGCAAGCCTGTTGCGTGCACTGGTATCTTGACTGATAGTGTCAATTCTATAATGAAGGTACCGAAGGATTTGATAGTATCAAAAATCAACAGGTTCAAGATTGTCGCTCCAAATGGGAAATCCATATATATCGATCTGAAAAAGACGAATATGGTTTTAGACAGGGCGAGGTTTGATCAATTCCTTTTCAATAAGGCAGAGGATGCGGGAGTGAATGTTCATTTAGGAGAGAAATTCATAGGGTACAAGAAGAGAGATACGCATTACCAATTGAAGACATCTAAAAAGACATATGATGCTGGCATGATTGTCGGTGCTGATGGGCCGAGAAGCCCAGTCGCTAAAGCTGCAGGCTTGTATGGTGATAGGAAATTCATATGGGGATGGCAGGCAAGGGCAAGATTCCCTAAATTAGAGGAAGGCACGACTGAAATACGTTTAGATCTAGGAGAATTCTCATGGATAGTTCCTGAAGATAGGCATATTGCGAGGGTCGGAGTATTAGGATTGAAAAATCAAAGATTGTTGAAGGACTACAAGAAATTATTAGGCGCATCAAAGATCATCGAGGACCAATCAGGATTGATTCCTTTATATAATCCGAAACAGCAATTGAGAAAAGGCAAAGAGGACATATTCCTGCTCGGTGATGCTGCAACGCAAGTGAAAGCGACAACGTACGGTGGCATAATCTATGGGTTGATATCAGGAGGATATCTCGCAGAAGACAAGGAAACATATGTTAAGAGGTTCAATGAAAAGCTCGGCAAAGATTTGTGGATAAGCTTGCAGATGCGAGACTTGATGAATCACATGAAAGAGGAGCAGGCAAACGAATTGATAGAGATATTCCAGAAGCAGAACAATGCAAAAATACTTGCAGAGCATGATAGGGATTTCCCTTCAAAATTCATAGTCCAATTATTGATGAAGGAAGCGAAGCTTTGGAAGTTAGGCTTCACAATATTTAAGAATAAGGTAGTTAAATGAACATCATGGAAGAGGAAAAGCCAACAATTGAAAAGGACGGGCAAAACGCCGAGAACAAGATATCGAAAGACATGATAATAGCAGAAATAGTCGATAGATTCCCTTATCTTGCAGAATACATAATGGATTACGGTGTCCATTGCGTAGGATGCGGTGTGTCAGAGATGGAGACATTAGAAGAAGGATTCATGGGCCACGGGATGTCTCCTGAAAACGTCGACGTGATAATCGAAGAACTGAATAAGATAATTGAGCAGACAGAGAAGAATCCTGAAAAACAACCTTTATAAACGATTCTTTTTTCCCTTTATCATAAACAACTGAGTTCGCTCTGGAAGTTTATAGAGATATTCTATATTCTTTATGCGATGCTCTGGGAGAAGATTAAAATGGATATAAAGATAAATATTGCAGACAAGTCAGGGAAGACTGTGAAGAAGGAATTGAAGGATGCTCAGGCTTCAGCGCTTCATGGAAAGAAGATCGGAGACAAGTTCCATGGTGAACTGATAGACATGCCAGGTTATGAATTCGAGATTGCCGGCGGTTCTGATTATTGCGGATTCCCTATGAGAAAGGATGTCAATGGGATAATGAGGAAGGCCATACTCACCACAACCGGGTTAGGCAACAACTACAAGAGAAAAGGCATGCGATTAAGAAGGACTGTTGCAGGGAACACAATATTCAACAAGACGACACAAGTCAATCTTAAAGTGATAAAGCATGGCGCAGAGCCATTGATAAAGGCAGAAGAAGAAAAGAAGGAATAATTTTTTTTATTTCTTTAATTTACAATATTTTTTCTCAAAAGATTTCTCATCACCATATTTCAAGAAATCTTTATGATGTTCTGGCTCCATGAATCCTTTCTCTGGAGCATGCTTTATCCCGCACCAATACTTTTCTGTGTCTCCAGCGATTCTTGTCCCATAATGCATCAATCCATTAGCGTATCCGCAGTATGCACAGTTTATTTTGTCATACCATGGAAGGTAGCTTAATCTATGCCTGTCTATACGGATATATGACCATCTATTGACTATTGGGATGCCATAAAGCGGAAAACATATCCTATGGTATATCTCTAGGAAGAAATCAAGCACTGCCATAGGAAATATCATCATCCAGATAAACGGGAATGATAACCAATGCCTAAAATGCCTTTCCTTATGTTTCTTGTATTCCATTCGGCCGTGAAGTAACATGTCATTTATAAAATTTTTGGCCATTAATATTTCTGGTTTTATACTTATATTGAAAAAATTTATAACTATGCAGGATATCATCCATGTATGGATTTCAGGCATCAGATAGCGAAGCTTGTTCATGAGGAGACAAAGCTTCCAATAAAAGAGGCAGAATCTTTGATAGAAGTCCCCCCGGATCCTAAGCTTGGCGATTATGCTTTCCCTTGCTTTATCCTTTCCAAGCAATTGAAGAAGAGCCCTCAGAACATTGCGCTGGAACTGCAGGGATCATTGACGAAAATAAATCTCAAGCAGGACCACAAATATTTTGAGCTGATAAAGAATGAGGGTCCTTATCTCAATTTTTTCATAAACAAGGAATTGTTCATAAAAAGCGTCATAGAAAAGGTTTTGAAAGAAAAATCTGATTATGGGCAGAGAGAAGAGACGGGAGAGATAATATTAATAGAGTCTCCGGGCCCAAACACGAACAAGCCATTGCATTTAGGGCATTTAAGGAACATCCTCTTAGGACAGAGCCTTTCTAACATATTAAAAAAACAGGGTCATGAAGTGCATATCGTAAATGTAGTGAATGATAGGGGCATACATATATGCAAATCGATGCTTGCATATAAGAAATTAGGGAATAATGATTCTCCTGAGATATCTAAATTAAAACCAGACCATTTCGTCGGGAAATATTATGTCAAGTATTCAGGATTAGAGAAGGAGAACCCGGAAATAGAGAAAGAGGCTCAAGAGTTGCTCAAGAGATGGGAGGACGAGGATGAAGAGACTGTCGCATTATGGCGTAAGATGAATGGCTGGGCACTTGAAGGATTCGCAGAGACCTATAAGAAATTAAGTTTTGATATAGAGAAAGAATATTTTGAGTCAGACACGTACAAGCATGGCAGGGAGATAATATTTGATGGATTGAAAAGAGGGGTATTCCATGAAGATGAAAATGGGATAATATTCGATTTAGAGAAAAAAGGATTAGGGAAAAAAGTCCTGTTAAGAAAAGATGGGACATCAGTGTATATAACCCAAGATATCTATATGGCATGGAAGAGACATCAAGACTTCAATTTCAACAAGATGTATTATGTCGTGGGGAATGAGCAGGATTACCATTTCAAAGTATTGTTCGAGATATTTAAGGCATTAGGATGGAGGTTCCATGAAGGATGTCATCATTTCAGTTATGGGATGGTCGAGCTTCCTGAAGGGAAGATGAAATCAAGAGAAGGAGCAGTTATAGATACAGATGATCTGATAAGGGATGTCACAGAAATAGCGAGAGAGGAGATAAGGCAACGATACTCAGAGCTTAACCTTAATGAGCTAGAAACAAGAGCAGACACTATTGCATTGGCTGCAATAAGATTCTTCTTCCTAAAATATGATCCATTGAGGAATTTTGTGTTCAATCCGAAGGAATCATTAAGCTTTGATGGAGAGACAGGCCCTTATATCGAATACAGCAATGCAAGGATAAATTCCATATTCAAGAAATTTACAGAAGAATTCAATCCTATGGGATCTGACATTGCACTGCTCAAAGAAGAGAATGAGATTGCATTAGTCAAGCTGTTGTCACAATATCCAGAGATGGTTGACAAGGCAGCTAGTGAGATGAAGCCATCGGTCATATGCAGATACCTTATTGATTTGGCGCAGGAATTCAACGAATTCTATCATGCGAATCCAATACTTAATTCTGAAAAGGAGATCAGGGATGCGAGATTGACGCTCATCTATTGCATACAGTCAGTACTTAAATCAGGGATGGAATTATTAAATATGACGCCGATAGAAGAGATGTGAATACTATTTTATCAATTCACCCATTATATCTTGAAAGAATATCTCTGTCATTTGGTATTTGATGGACTCTTTTCCTGTAAAATACCGATAATCGCCATTCATATTGAATGTGTAAGTGAAATCTCCATCAGTAAATTTGCTTGGCCCTCTAAAAGGCATATTAGCGTCCGCGCTTCTTAATGCTTTTTTCAGGAATTCAAATGTTTCTTCGACAAATTCTTTTCTTAAGAAATCAATTGTTTTACCTTGATAGGACATGCTCCATACAGGAGTTCCCTGGAATAAGACAACCTCTCTGCCCGGGGCCGATTCTGCTCCAGCATACCCATCATAATATTCCCATTCACCATCTTTAAAATAATAACATTTATGCCCTGGAAGAAATGGAGTCATCATCATATGTTTTAACTTGGTTTTTTTATCGGCGGCATATGTGTTTTTGTGCGCTTTCGCGATAAATTCCAATAAAGATTCTTCATCCATGAATCCGGGATATCTATAATGATTAAAAAGCTTTCCAATAGCTTTAAATAACTCTTTGAAATACTTTATAGTGATATGGATTTATCAAAGTATAAGAATAAGATTCCTGCAAACATCTATGCGAAGCTTGAGCCTAGGATTAAGACTTTGAGGCCTGCACAGCATAAGGCTATTGATGCAGGGATATTCGAGGATAAGAACCTTCTCATCTGCACGCCTACCGCTTCTGGGAAGACGCTTGTTGCAGAGCTTGCGATAATGAATGCGGTATTCCATGATAAAGGAAAGTGCGTTTATATTGTCCCGTTGCGTGCGTTGGCTTATGAACAGTATGAGTTATTCTGGAAGCTGCATGATT
>CAZQDS010000073.1:0-5349 GCA_964591655.1 uncultured Methanosarcinales archaeon | reverse complement strand
CCTAATCAACGATGTTCATTATCCTGTCTGCAACCTCTTGCCTGTTGAGCATTGCGTTGTGCAGGAATGATGCGCTTGTGCAGTTCCCATCAACATAATATGTCTTATAATTGTCAAGTTTAGAACTCTCCACTGTGACAACACCGTCGCCGTCCTTTCCTTGCATGTCGCATCCTCTGCCTATTATCAATGATGTCTTCGGCATAGGATGGCTTTCATTCAGTTTTTTCATGAGTTCTGAACCTTGATGCATCTCATCACACTCTTTCTCATTGCCGAAAAGCTTGCATGCGCTATATACCCTATCTGTTATCCCGTTGTTTGGTGTCCCTATGAGAATAAGGTTTTCTACGCTGCCAGGTCCATATTTCTGTATGTATCTCCTTGTGACAAGTCCGCCCATCGAATGCGCGACAATGTCGACCTTATCGCTGCCTGTGATAAGTTTTATATTATCTATTGTGTTTTTCAGTCTTTCTGAATATTCCTCTATGCTTTCATCTTTTGATTGTATCGTGCTCGTTCCTAGGACATCGATGTATGTCGTTATGTAATATGTCGGTTTGAACAAGACGTTCGTTTGTATGGCATTCTTGGGGTCAGCATAGGGCTTCCATATCCCTAAACTCACATATCCCTCGGATGAGAGCATGCTTTCCAATTGGTTGAATACGTCTGTGCTCTGGTATGCAGAATTCTTCTGGTTGAAGGAATGTCCATGTAGGAGTATCAACGGATTCTTCTTTTCTGAGCCGCATTGCTTGCATTTCCCATATGCACAACATTTACGTATCGGTTCTCCTATCAGGTCGACATTTAGTTGTTGTCCTAATTCAGGGATTATCTGTTCATATATGTTGAATCTATCAAAAGAGAAATCTTGATCTGCGCGGCCGCAATAAGCTGCAATGTTATTTAACGAATCTGTCATCGGCTGGAATTCTAATGAATAATAAATTAAATTATTAGTTGAGAATATGGAATTATCAAGAGATGTGATGTTGAGCAGAGACATATAATATCCGATCCTGGAATTGATTGCCGAATCATTCGCTTGCATATTGCTCAACAAGTACATGATATATGCTTTTTCTTCTACGTCTATATCTGATAGTGATCCGTTATATCCCTCCCTGTTTTCTCCAGTGATATTCCTTGCAGTGAGCAGGTTGGGCATGATGCTCTGGTATAAGACGCACCTATTCTTTGCGTCATCGATGCTTGAGAGAATATAATTCATCTTTGTGAAGTTGCATCCGATCACGCTGCAAGACAGCTTGTCTGCGAGATACAGATCCACATAATCATGCTTTGTTTCAGCGATTTTCGATTCGAACAAGCTGATCGTTTCATCGACGCTGACGCTCTCAAGGAGCGCTTCTCTTACCAATGAGTCATAATTATCGAGCTTATTCATCTTCAACGTATTGATATTGACTAATGAGAGGCTCGTCATAGCATCATTCTTGAATTCTGCGGCATTGCCAGGATAATATCTTAACATTTCCTTGATTATCATTGCCTGGTACAAATTATTCCTGTGCGTTCTTACGATAGTGTTATGTTTATCTACGGTGTCGAGGACATCATTCAGCAATACAGATGTATCATTGAGAAGCCCGTTGCTTTGCATGTATATTGATGATATCTTGTCACGCGCCGACTCATAATCATCATCGTCCCAATGGTTGGATATCTGCCTTTCAGAATTTTTCAAGCTGCCCAGGGTCCCGCTGTATCTCATCGCTTCCGTTTTCATCTGCTCAGGGAAATTTACGTCCAAATTATACAATATATTCGTCGCATTATCGATATTGAGCTCTGAATATGCCGTATTGTATGAGACGTTGTTGAACAAATAAATCGCTTGCTTTATTATCTCTTTCTGCGCATCGTTAGGCTCGTGGTTGATGATGAGGGTGCTCTTCCTGACATATGTATCGTTCCCTGTGGGGCACCTGCTGGAAGGGATGTTCTGGCATTTTATCTCATACTGATAGATTGACTGTCCATATCCTTTACGGGGGGTTATGGTTGTCGACGTTGTTTTCTTCTTGTTGTTAGTGACGTAAAAGGTCTCATCGGCCAAATAATGTCCTGTATTCATGTCGATTACATGCTGCTTGCATATTGCCGTGCATAACCAATAATTGTTGATCTCCGCCTCAGCCTCAAACTCATATACCTCGCCATACTTGAGCCATGCAGATGCATAATTATCATCGACCTCTAATATTATGTCTTCCTTTATCATGAGATTAAGTTTCCTGTACGCATAAAATGCCGCTATGATTAGTACTATGAGCAGAAAAAACACCAATATCCTCTTAGTCCTGTTGTCCATAATATGATCATGTGATGCGTGTTTAAATGTTTTTTCTTGATTCATATATAATCAACATAAAAATATATAAATGGTTGTGAATATTGAAGATGATGACTGACATGCATAAAGTAAGAAGGAATACGTTCATAATCGGCGCGTTGATACAGGTTTTTTTTCTTGTATATGCGATGATGTTCAAGGCACAGTTCGTCATGGATGCTGTCTTCTGTTTGGCGGCAATAGGATTATTTTATCTTATAGAGCAGAAGTACCCTTTGAACCCTGCAGTGATAGTGTTGGGGTTCATCCCATTCTATTTCCATAACATGGGTGTTCTGTTCGGGTTATTCAGCATGTCATGGTTCGGATTGGGATATGATAAATGGACACACTTCCTGAACAGCATGGTAGTCACGATAGTGTTATTCTACATACTGATAGCGCATTCAAAAGAGCGGATAGTGAAGCATATAGTGTTGGCATTCATGGTCATGCTCGGGATAAACCTCATACATGAAGTGAATGAATTCGTCGGGACAAGATACTTAGGGATATATTCAGAGAGCCTATTCAGCGTAGGAGACGGATTGGCGCCTTCCGGGTCAGACCTGCAAGTCTTTGATGCATGGTGGGACATGATATTCGACATATGGGGCGGACTGCTTGCAGCGATAATACTCTTCATAATACGTGGCCTAGAGAAACATCATGGAAAGGATTATCTGAAGAATTATTGAATATTTCTTGAACTATATTTTAAACAACAAAATATATAAAACTTGATGTTCTTTATAGTTTAATGCAAAAACAGATTATTTTCACTATGATTACACTTTTGTTTATTCCTTTCGCATTTTCTATGACGTTTTATGGAGATGAACCTGCGTGTCAAAATTCGCCTGGCAACACGTCACGCTGTGTTATAGAAGAAGGTCAAATTGTTAATAATATGTTTGAGTTACTGGATTTTAATGGTGATGGTTTGAATCCTGGCGGGAATGTGTTGATGAGGGTTGAGGGTTATTCTACACCTTATGAAAACGTTTATTTGGGTAATGGCGACTACATAGTATACAGTAATTCTGACGGGTTAAAAATGAAATTGTCGATTCTTGGAATGGGTTTCTCTAATAACAGCAAAAAAGCGGTTATGATATACTTTCAACCAGTCAAATCTGGAGAGGAACTTCTTGGAGATGGCGGCTATTGTTTAGACACTGACGGACAGGATAAACAGATACTAGGAGAGGTCACGTATCCAATTAATGGCACAGCAACAACAGTAAAGGATTATTGCGTAGATAGACATTCTGTTTTTGAATATTCTTGTTCAGGAAGTAAATCTTACGATTGCGGCGATTTATCCATATGTAAAAATGGGGCATGTGTATTTCATATATCTTTTTTTCAAAGAATATGGTTTGGATTGGTTTCTATATATTACGTTATATTCGGGTACTAGATAATATTCCAAACAATCACCTTTATAAATAAATCTTTTTTCCCCTTATCATACCCATTAGGCATTCAGTCTATTCTAAATGACTTGAATGTTTGACTACGCTTGTAGGAGGGCAAAAATGGATAAAAAAAATGCTTTAGAAGTTATTAAGAAATTGAGAGAGGTTTCTCCTCAAAGGAAATTCGTCCAAGCAGTTGATGTAATAATTAATCTACAGGATCTTGACTTCAAGAAGCCGGAGCATCAATTAGACTTTTACGTTGTCCTACCACATAATACTGGAAAGAAGAAGAATGTAGCGGCATTCGTCGATGTAGATATGGTCGAGGACGCAAAAGCAGCATGTGACGTCGTAATCCCTTTGATACAGTTCGAGGAATACTCAAAGGACAAGAAAAGGATAAAGAAGCTTGCGAAACAGAATGATTATTTCATTGCGCAATCGACTATAATGAGCAAGATAGCAGCAACGTTCGGAAGGACGCTCGGGCCGAAGAACAAGATGCCTAATCCGAAAGCAGGATGTGTCATTGCGCCGAAGACGAACATCAAGCCATTATATGATAAGCTGCAGAAGACGATAAGGATCCTTGCGAGAAACAAGCCATTGGTGCAGTTGTGCATAGGGAGAGAAGACATGACTAATGAGCAGTTGGCGGACAACCTATTCTTGGTATATGATCAATTGATACATCACTTGCCTAAAGAGAGGAACAACCTGAAGAACATGTTCATCAAGACGACAATGGGCAAATCAGTGAAGGTGGAGGTATAAAATGACAGCAAATAAATCCACCATAAGGAAAGCGAAGCAAGTCCCTGAATCGAAGACAAAGACAGTAAAGGAATTGAAGAAATTATTAAATGAATATCCGATAGTGGCTTTGCTTAATCTGGAGAACCTTCCAGCTAAACAATTGCAGGTAATGAAAGGTAAATTAAGGAAAGATGCGCTTATAAGGATGGCGAAGAAGAATCTCATCAAGGAAGCATTCAAGGAGTCGGGAAAACCAAACATCGACAAGATGGATGAATACTTAGGGGGAATGCCTGCTTTGCTTCTCACTAAAGAGAACCCTTTCAGGCTTTTCAAGATAATAAAGAAGAGCAAGAGTGCAGCAGCAATAAAGCCAGGCCAAGTGACGCCAAAGGACATCACTATCCCGGCAGGGCCCACGCCATTCGCTCCAGGACCGATAATCGGAGAGCTTGGGATGCTGAAGATAAAGGCAGGGATAGAGGCAGGAAAAGTAGCGATCAAAGAGGATGCGCATGTCGCAAAGAAGGGCGACGTCATAAAGCCTCAATTAGCATCATTATTGCTCAGACTGGGTATAGAGCCGATGGAGATCGGGTTGGACTTGGTCGCAGTATATGAGAACGGCGAGATACTTACAAAGGACGTGTTGGACATCGATGAAGGCGTGTTCATGCAGAAATTACAGGCTGCAGCGACTGAATCAATGAATCTTGCAGTAGATGTGGCATATCCATGCAGGGAGACAATAGAGTTGCTTGTACAGAAATCATTCAGGGATGCAAAAGCGATAGCTATAGAGAG
>CAZQDS010000072.1:0-5447 GCA_964591655.1 uncultured Methanosarcinales archaeon | reverse complement strand
AATTATAATCCGAATCCATTCAGTTGTTTCAATTATACTCAGGGGAACACATTCGAATCATTATCCGGACAGGCAGGTGCAGATGGCATCTGCACTACAAATCCACAATGTGCTAATCCGGCTGCTGCAGCACCATTTGCTAGCGGCACAACTGATAAGAGATATACTTGTGGAGGGTGGTGTTCCGGCGGTTCTTGTTCAAGAGCAGCATACTCTACTTGCGAATGTAATGCTTCATGTGGCGGCAGCGGCTCTGCCGCGTGTAATGGGCTGGATTATTATCCTTTGCCTGCAGGAAGAGGCAATCCTACTGACCTAGTCATGCATTGTGAAGCAGGCAGCACTTTATATCAGGATAGTTGTTTCAATTGTGGTTTGACGGACGCAATTCCGAGAATTTGCAGGGTTGCAGGTCCCGGGAGATTAGGATGTAATGCTCCAAGCGCGCAATGTGATGGACAGAATGCAAATTCTGCCATAGGATCAAACAATAATGAGGGGTGCACGTTGCAGTGTGCATATCTTAATTGCAATGAATATGCATATGTTGTCACAGCTGGAGGCGGGGCATGTATGACTAGTTGTACAGACAATTCGCATTGCGCAAATGGATACACTTGTCAGGCGAATATTTGTGCTCAAATCATATTGCCTTAAGCATAACGAGCGAATATAATCAATTTATAAACAAAAACATAACATATTTAAATACTGATGGCGGGTTATTCAGGAAAGGGTGGGTATTGATGAGATTCAATAGATTATGGTTGCTGCTGCTTATAGGGGTTTTATTTTATGCGTCAAACGTATACGCTGGTTGTTGCGGTTATGTTTCAGGATCATTCATAGGGACATGCCAGCCCGCTATGCCTCCAGAGTGTACTGGTTTGAACAGCAATAATTTCTATAGCCCTGCAAACTGCCCCGTAGCCCCTCAGTGTGATACTGGTTGTTGCTGCATAAACGTCAATGGAGGATGGACGGGTAATGAGAATTACATAAGGCATGCTTGCACATTCTTTGGAGGGAATTTTTATCCTGACCCACAGGTACCTTCCGGAACTTGTGAAGATTTTTGTAATACTGGACAGAATGTCCCAAATTATACCTTGAATGGAAATGTATTCACTCCTTCAGGAATCAGCCGTATAGGGATATTGATTAATCTGACGAACAGGGATGGCAGGACTTTCATCACCAATGATTCTTTAGGGTATTATATATTTTCAAGTGTCAGGGCAGGAGATGTTTTGATCTCTGCAAAAAAAGACCAATGCAGTTATACTGGGATGGTCACATTGAACACTAACAGAAATTTCAATTTCACGCTCACATGCTGCGAATATAATTGCGTTACAGGCGCATGCATCAATGGCCAGCAGACGACTAATTGCACAGCATTAAATGCGAGCATATGCTCAGAGCCTTCTTATACATACAACACTTCATGCACAATAAATTTATGTCCATGGAATTGTACTGCATGGACTCCTCCTGGAGAACCAACTGATCCTTGCCCACCAGGAATCAGTCAAAGAACTAGAAATTGTGTACAGATAAATAATGGTTCTTGCGTGATGGGTGGTACTGAACCAGACAGGACAGCAGCATGCACTAGCACAACAATAAGTTGTGGTAATGGAATAATTGAAGGGATTGAGCAATGCGATTTCAACCAGACAAACGGTCAGGGAAGCAGTTTATGCAACGCTCCATACAATACTTATGAATGGTGTAATCCAAGTGATTGTACATGCGAATATCCTGACATAGATGAATGTATGCAGAATCCGCAATATCCTAACAATGTATTACTCGACCCCGTATATAAGAAAAGGGAGATAAATGCATCTTGGGATGACCCAAACAGGCTTTGTGCGGATTATGTCGAGAGCTACGAATTATGGATATGTAACAATGCATCAGGCGGATGCAACAACATAAATTCAGGATACACACCCATACCTCCACTGATGCCGAAGAATGTGTTCAATAGGCTATATACTGGAGATGTCATCCCATTATTCCATAATACACAATACTGTTTCTTTTTAAGGACTACGTTCAATCAATCGATTGTTGGCAGCAAGATAAGAGATTCAGCAATCTCATGCATGACGATGGGTGATGAAGATTGTATAAAAGAACCTCCTATGCCTGAAGAGTGGTGCGGCATATGGCCTTTGGTAGGGGGAGCGCCTGCAAAACTTTCTTGCACACCAGAAAATTTTGTTAACGGACAAACTTGTGCTGAACTGGGGAGTCCTGGCGGATATTGTACGATGGTAGGTGAATCTCCAGAATGTATCATGCCATCACAATGTGACAGATGCAACGGATTGTTCGGGATATTTGGATATCAGGCATTTGTTATCAATGTAGATCGCGGTGGTGAACCTGACACGTTAACTTGTCCTGGTCCATCGCCGACAAATATAGATCAAATAAGAGCATTTTATGGGTCCGGAGGATTCGCAGGATGTTATCTGGATTATTCAGACACATCGGTCGACAAGACATATAATTGCACCATGACTACATCATGCTATGATTACAAGTCAAGGAAGACATGCGAATCTGACCCTTGCGGGACATTCGACTATAATGGCGAAGAATTATGTGAATGGGCAGATTATAGTCCAGTATTCAACAAAGGAGTATGCAGGCCAAAGATTGCATATGTACAGCAAGGGATTGTCGAGCAGAACTGCGCATTATGTCATAACGAATCGTACAACAGGATGTACGGCGGGTGTACAGTGGACACTTGCGGATTATATGGATATTGTTATTATCAGCAGAATACCGAAAGATGTCTAGATGGGTTTGATCTATCATGTGCAAATTATACGACTGAACAGGATTGCACAGGCGGAACAGGAGTTGATGTAGATGTCAATTGGGCATACAGCGGCGGTAAGTGGTCCAAGGTTTCAGGATCAAATATAGTGCTCGCCAGCAGTTCTGATCTTTTAAGTGTAAAAAGATGCGAGTGGAATGGGACAAAATGTTTCAGGAATGCAGACAATCTATCAAACACGATAGGTCTTATAGGTAGAGACTGTGTGTTTTCAGATGTGAGCAAAAAAATTATATGTGAGAGAGATATAATCCCCTCAAACATAACAGTCACTCCCAAGCCGCACTATGGTACTGTGATAGATTTAAACAACAGGATTTTTGTCTTTGACAATGAGAATTGGGTATTAGGCGACAACACGACAGAATCAGCACAACAGAGAGACAATATTTGGATGTATTATTGCGTTGGAAATGGTTGGTGTTATCCTAATAAAGTCTTGCAGGTCACAGGAAGTTCTGCATATCAGATAGATGTTCCTGACGTAATAAGCAGCCAGGAAGGGGATGTCGCTCATGTCTACTATTTCACAGAGGATCCTGGACGGAATCTTGGAACGATAAACAATTTCCAATTCACAATCGATGCCATCCCTCCCCAAATAGTTTTCAATTATGACATGGACACATACAATGACCCGGGAAACGAGAGCCTGTGGTTGACTAACCTGTTTGCAAGAGTAAGGCTTATTTCAGAGACGAGCCTTCCAGTGATATGTCACTTCAATATCACACCGACGATAAATCCGGCCATGATACAGAATTGGGAAGATTATCTGGTTTACAATATACCTTCGCCTTATCCTCCGCAAAACAACATGTTGACAAGCAGTCCTGGGGAATTGAATACGACATATATTGCATTGCAGAATGACTTCTATTATTATCTAATATCATGCATCGATGATGCAGGCAACGAATATTTCGCCAACGGAACAATAAGAGTGGAGGGAGACTTGACGCTGAACGGCCCACGTCCTGAGAATGAGAGATTCACTTCCTCAACATTGCCTCCGCAGATTAGCATAAACTCAACAGCAGACGGGGTATGCAAATACAGCCAATACACCACAGATTATGCTGCGATGACAAACACTTATCATAAGACGCCTGTATCTGCAAATCAGTTCGTGCATTATGCGACAATAAATGAAGTGTTCCCAGAATTAGAGTCAGAGAGCCTAGTCGAATCGAAGATATACAAGTTCTATACTGCATGCAATCTTTCAATAAATGGACAGTATAAGATAATAGTCGGAGAATATGTGGATATAATAAGGTTCTCAGTCGATGATTTGCCTCCTGTCACCAGGATGGAATATGTGCCTGACCCGAATAACTATCCTGATGAATGGACAAATTTCACAAATAATAACACCATAAACCTGCTGCACTTGAGATTGATGAACGATGACGACAGTCCAAGATTGATAGATTCGAACGGCACAGGCGGAAATATGGCGTTCGGTCCTAAGGACACATTCTATTGCATCACGAGAAGAGAACTGAACTGCACTTCCGGGATGTACTCGCAATATAATTTCACTTCGCAGCCGAAGATAATATTAGACTACACGACACAAAACACAACAAGTTATGTGGATTACGGCATCTATCCAAAATTCTGCACTTACAGCATAGACAACGGAAATAATGTTGAACAAGAGAGATGCATCATATTGAGACTGAGCAATACAGACTTTTTACCGCCAGACATAACGATAATATCGACTTGAAGAATATCGCTTAAAATAAATTATATTTACATGAATAAATACGACATAAAGAAAAAAAAGGGGATGGGAATAAAATCATTGATAGTTTTTCCGTTATTGTACGCATTATTCGTTTTAGCCGCATTTGTATTGGCTGCAACCGCAGTCCATTCAGTAGAGTATAATACGAGCAGTCCTATAATACGGGTAGACTATCATGAGATACCTGTAGACATATTGTCGTTCAATCTCACGGATATTCTCGGAACACTATATCCGGTACATAACCTGTCAGGACTTTCAGGATTCGATGAATACAATTTTTCTGTGGATTTCTTGCTCAATGGAGATTACACTTTCAATGTGTTAGCGAGAGATCTGGATGAGAACATCGTCTTAGGAACTAAGGATTTCACAATAAATTTCGGTGCGATGAATGTATGGCTGAGCAATCCTGTGCCTGCGATAGGGAAGACGCCGCAGTTCAACATAAATGTGAGCTCGCAATTCGATTCCACATGTAGGTATATGCAGAATAGTCTCCCAATAGGATGCCCTAATACAATCTATCCTAGCCTTGTGCGCTGCAATTATGAGAACATGTTCTCATTCGACATAAGCGGCAACAGAAGGACCCATATGCTGATAAACTATCCTGCGCCATCAATAGACCAGACGTTATATGTATTGTGCTTGATGAATGTTTCAGGGATAGACCCTGATGATGAAATGAGCTATGGCTCTACATTCTTCCCAGTAGGATACGACACTACACCTCCAACCATACTATCATTGACTACAGATCCTAATCCAGTAATCGATCCATTGAGAAAATTCACAAACTTGACAATAATAACTGACGAACCTACTGTG
>CAZQDS010000071.1:0-5452 GCA_964591655.1 uncultured Methanosarcinales archaeon | reverse complement strand
AGAAAGACATATTACGGAATGTGAAGAAAAGCGTCACATTGTTCAACACGCTATCATTATATACGGGGTATAGCCATGCTGAGATGTATAGGGAATTGAAAGATAAGGTTAAAATTCTTCAGTATATGGTCAGACAGGACATAGTTGACATAGATCATGTCGGCAGGTTGATGGCGGAATATTATACTGATAAGGATAATTTGATGAAATATGTCAAAAGCAACAAGAAATTTTAGAAGGATGTAAAATGCTCTACAAAAGAATTGCTGCTAAGTTTCCAGACTTAAAGACGAGTCTCTTGAAGTCTAAGATGACTAGCACTCCCGAACAGTACATTAAAGAGACTGTATTCTATGCAGTTTTCATGTCAGTATCCATACTTATCATACTGTTCATGTTCACCACTTCTTTCAAGGTGTTCATCGCTCTCCCGTTCTTGGTCATTATAATGTTTTTTTATATGCTAAAGAGGGTTTTTGTAAAAGCAAAGAAATTAGATGAGCAGATATCTAAAGAGGTCGTGTTTGCCGGCAGGTTCCTGATAATAGAGCTTGAATCAGGAATACCATTGTACAACACTTTTGAAAACATAGGCAGGAACTACAAATATGTAGGATTATATTTCAACAATATAATAGAGAAAGTGAGATTAGGCACGAGCCTTGAAGATGCGATAAATGAGACGATAGATGTGTGCCCGTCTGAAAACCTCAGGAAATTGCTCTGGCAGATACTCAACAGCATAAGCACTGGCGCGGATATAGCCTCTGCATTGAATAGCGTATTGGAGAATATAGTGCGGGAACAAAACATCGCCATGAAAGAATTCGGCAACAAATTGAATCCATTAGCGATGTTCTACATGATGATTGCTGTCATAGTCCCCTCTTTAGGGATAACTATGCTTATTGTTTTCTCATCATTTGTGAATATACAATTGAGCTTGGTATCTATGATGGTCATCGCTGCAGCCATAGGATTATTGCAATTGATGTTCCTTATAATGATAAAGAACTCGCGGCCTAATGTTGATATGTAGCAAAAGAGCATGAACGAACGAATATGAAACAGAAAAAAGTTGTCAGGAAGGGAAGAAGGACATCTAATAAAAAAATGTCGTCCAACAGAAAGATTTCTCAGGATAGCACTGAAAGAGAATTGAAAAAACGCATTTTGAGAAGGAAAAATTTCATAAGAAACAGTTTTCTCGCTAAACTTCCTGGCTCAGGAAATGTTGCTAAAAAAGCTTCAGTGCCCGCGTCACAGGATTCCGAAGCCGCAAAACAAGTTTCTGTGGCCGTGCCAAAAAAAATTCTTTCAGATAATGAGCCGGGGAACAAAAAAGACGACAGGATAGTCTCTGATAAAGATACGAGCAAGATATTGTCTCACACTGAACTGCCTGCGATTCATGATGCCGGTCATACTCCTGCTAACGATGATTCTCATATACGGAAATCCTATGATGCTTCTCATAATAAATCCCATGATTCTCCTCATAATAAATCCCATGATTCTCCTCATAATAAATCCCTTGATTCTCCTCATAATAAATCCCTTGATTCTCCTCATAATAAATCCCTTGATTCTCCTCATAACTCTACTGCACCTCATCATCCCACCGGCTCTCATCACTCAACATCGAATACACATCAATCACTTAAAGATGAGATAATTAATGGCACTGATGATGTGATCAAGAACATGCATGATTCGGAGAAGAAGCTTTCTATAACAGACAAAAACAACTACAAATTCACTGCAGACGATATCTTAAGAAGATTGTTTGCTGTTGAGGACAAGAAGAAAAAGAAGGTAGATGTGCAGGAGAAAACTTATCTGAAGAAAATCTTGAGCCAGGCAGGCTATGATATAGATCCAGAACTGCTTAAGACAAGGGTTTTCAGGTATAATCTTATAATTGTCAGTGTATGGTCTTTATCGCTGTTATTGTATGGCTTGGCATTAGGGATACTCAGCAAGTTGTTGGCACTTATTGTCATGTCAATCGTTGTTTTTCTTCCTTTCCTGCTGCTTTTGACTTGGGGAGTAATTTTCTTGATATTGGATTACAAGAAATACCGCAGAAAAACAGAACTAGAGGAAGTGTGGCCTGAATACCTGCAGCTCGTAGTATCTAACATAAATGCCGGTATGCTTATAGATGTAGCGTTATGGTCTGCTGTCAAGCCAAAATATGATGTCCTGGCTAAAGAGATAGAGCAGGTCGCTAAACAGACGCTTACTGGAAAAGAATTGAGTGAGGCATTGACTGAATTCGCAGAAAAATATGATTCTATCATGGTGCAAAGGACTATAAGCCTCCTGATTGAAGGAATGGAATCGGGAGGGAGGATAGCGACATTATTGAATAAGGTCTCTTTAGATATACAAGATACAAAGATAATGCGTAAAGAAATGTCTGCTTCTGTGATGACATACTCTATATTCATAACATTTGCAACGATTGTCGCCGCACCATTCCTGTTCGGGCTTTCAACACAATTGCTCATAATAATACAGGAGATAATCGGAAAATTAGGCCAGACATCATCAACAAATACGATGATCACATTCAGTGGTGATGCCGTAAAGGTCGGCGATTTTAAGATATTCGCATACGTGATGCTCGCGATAACCAGTTTCATGTCTGCTTGTCTCATCGGGAGCATAAGGAAAGGCTCGATCAGGGACGGATTAAAATTCATACCTATATTTGTGATAACGACAATGATAATATACTACATATCAACAATTGTACTTGCATCATTGTTCGGCGGCCTGATATAATCGAAATATTTATAAAGTAAAATTATTAAGATACTGTATTAAATTAAAATATGTGTGATTTCGAGGTGAAATTATGATGAATAAACGAGCACAAGCTGCTTTAGAGTTTTTGATGACATACGGTTGGGCAATACTAGTTGTATTGGCTGCAATCGGAGCTTTGGCATATTTCGGTGTCTTAAGCCCAACGAATTTTGTTCCAGAAAGATGTGTAACATCTAACGCTGCATTGTCATGCGCAGGTGGAAAAGCTATAGTAAATCAAACTTGGATGGCCTTCACAGTTCATGTAAGCGCAGGATATAGTGCTGTCAATTTTACTAATTCACAGTCTGCCACATTTACTTCATCACAGGCACCAAGTTTGGCATGTACAAACCAGTATTATAGTAACGGTGCAGGCAACATGACAACAAGTACTAGTGCTTTAGTTCAAGAAGATAAGGATGTTACTGTATATTTCACTGGTTGTACAGGGTTAACATCATTGGCTGGAAAAAGGGTAACATTCGATTTAGGGTTGAAACCAATAAACACACAATCAGGTTTGCCTGATCCAATATCTGTATCGATAACAGCGAAAGTACAGTAAATTTTTTTTAATCATTTTTTCTTTTGATTTTCTTGATTTTATGGTAAGAGGTGTGGTATGAAGTTAACGAGGCTGTTTGCACGTCAAGTGCTTGATTCTAGGGGGAATCCCACTATTGAAGTTGAGGCATACTTCAACAATTATTTTGGCAGGGCGATAGTCCCTTCTGGCGCTTCTACAGGAAAATATGAAGCATTAGAGTTAAGGGATGGGAAAAGGGATTATTCTGGGAAGTCTGTCATGAAGGCAGTCGATAACGTGAATGGCATAATCGCAAAAAAGC
The DNA here is from genome assembly GCA_964591655.1 of uncultured Methanosarcinales archaeon. Taxonomy (GTDB): domain Archaea; phylum Nanobdellota; class Nanobdellia; order Woesearchaeales; family UBA9642; genus UBA9642. Next base: position 1,787 of record CAZQDS010000071.1, on the reverse strand, counting down.
TTGTCGGCGCGGAATTCCTTGACCAGAAGGCTGTTGATGATTTCTTGATAAAGCTTGATGGCACGCCAAATAAGTCAAAGCTTGGCGCGAACGCGATACTTGGAGTAAGCATGGCAGTGTGCAGGCTTGCTGCAGCAGTGAAACAGAAGCCATTATATGAGTACATCGGAGAGATAGCGGGAGTAGAAAGAAAAAGCTTTAGGATACCTATACCGTTCGCGAACATAATAAATGGTGGAAAACATGCAGGCACTTCATTGAGGATTCAAGAGTTCATGATTGCACCAATCAATGCTAGAACATTCAAGGATGCTGTGAGGATGACTGCAGAGACATATCATGTCTTAAAAAAATTGATAGAAGAAAAATATGGCAAGGCAGCGACAAATGTAGGCGATGAAGGCGGATTTGCACCTCAATTGACGACGCCAGAACAGGCATTAGACTTGATAACGGAAGCAATAAAGAAAGCAGGATATAAAGGAAAAGTACGGATTGCGATGGATTGTGCAGCATCAGAATTCTATGACAAGAATTCTAACGCATATGTCATGGATAAGAGTTATTCTAGAGATGAGATGATAGAATATTATCTTAGACTGATAAAAAAATATGACATATTCAGCATAGAGGATCCATTCGACCAGGATGATTTTGAAGGATTCCAGAAACTTACTGCAGGAGCAAAAAAAATACGTATAATAGGAGATGATCTTCTGGTCACGAATCCTGCGAGGATACAGGCCTCGATAAATGCAAGATTATGCAATGCACTATTGTTGAAGGTCAATCAGATAGGGACAGTGACAGAAGCGATCGATGCGGCAAGACTTGCGATAGGCGCAGGATGGAAAGTCATGGTCTCACATAGGAGCGGAGAGACAGAGGACACGTTCATAGCTGATCTTGCTGTAGGATTAGGATGCGGCATGATAAAATTAGGCGCGCCATGCAGGACAGAGCGAGTGGCAAAATACAATCAATTGTTAAGGATAGAAGAGGAAAAGGTAAAGTATTATTCATGATTAGGTAAAATATTTAAATGTAGAATATCCTTTTTAATACCATGAAACAATCCCAAGCAGCTTTAGAGTTTTTGATGACTTATGGATGGGCACTGCTCATGGTGCTCTCCTTAATAGGATTGCTAGTATATTTTGGAGTGATAGATGTCGATAAGATAATAACAAATTCTTGCGTTTCAACCCCTGGGATAGATTGTCAAGGATATCCTTACGTGAATGCAACAATTGTCAGCTTCACTTTGATAAACAATCTATATTATGACATAACAATACTAGGATCAAATGCGACTCCACCGAATACTTGCGGATCAGTTTATGTATGTGCACAAGGGGATTTTACGTGCACTAACACCACACTGAATATAAGGCCTAGACAAATATTCACGATGCATTCTTCATGCAACACTAGAAATTGGTTCAATGACGATTTCATAATCCCATACATAAACAACGGCAATGGCCTAAAAGACCACTTCTTAACATCAATAAATGCAGGGATTAAATAAATTTTACTGCAGATTTTAACTTATTATTCTAGGATAAAAACCTAATTTTGCTGCAAGCTCTTTGAAGAAGCTCTCCTTTGTCCAATGAACTATCGCCATTGGCGGAACAGGCATGATGTTGTTTTCATCAAAATATGCTTTTTTGAATTGTAATTCAATACGTATTGGACATGCAACTTCGAACATATCATGCTTGAGTATATAGCCGGGATCTTTATCGAAAGTTCCTCCTAAAGATTTTGAATGCACATAATAA
>CAZQDS010000070.1:0-5474 GCA_964591655.1 uncultured Methanosarcinales archaeon | reverse complement strand
TTATCTTTCATCATTACATCAAAACTTAGTTTTGTTATTTCCCAACTTCTCTGGAATGCATTCATAGTTTCACCTTAAGTTTTTTATATCCTGATTTTAATAATGCATAGACAATCTCATCATAGACTTTATTGGCTGCTTTAGAATAACCTGATTGTCTTAAATATCCTTCTTTTTTGAACCCGAATTTCAACAACAATTTAGCCGAAGGTTTATTCTCAGAGAAAACTTTGGCATCAATGCGGTTTAACTTCAATCTACTGAACCCTAATTTAAGGATTGCTTCAACAGCTTCAGACATGATATGGTTGCCCCAATGTTTCTCCCCTAGCCAGTATCCTATCTCTGCTTTCTTGACGTTTCTATCTAACTTATGTAGCCCTATTGCGCCGATTACATGATTATCCTTCTTCTGCGCTATAACGAACGTCAAGTCGTCATTTTTCTTTTTTTTATTAATCCATGAATATGCATCTTTCTTAGTATATGGATAAGGAACTACAGCAAGATACTTAGAGACTTTTATGTTATTAACATTCTCAACAACATCTGATGCATCTTTCTTATCTACCGGTCTTAAGATTAGCCTTTTTGTAATAATTTCCATTATATAAGTATTAGAACCCTATTTATATATTTTTTGTACATAAAAAACGCCGACGCCCGGATTTGAACCGGGAAACCTTTCGGAAACGGATGTTTTTGGCGACAAAAACCCCAGAAATCTGAGGAGATTTCTCGCCGCTCAAGTCCGCCGGAGTACCAGATTGTCCCACGTCGGCATACTATATAGAATTGAAGAACTTTCGGCCTTATTTAAATTTAACTGATAAGACCGGAATCTCTCAGAAGCCGCATATTGAAGCGATAGTAGAGTCGGAGTTACTTTAAGTATGGATGCCAATCTATTTTCGGAAGGAATGGTAATAATTCATCTGGTTTGAAGATATAATCGTCTCCTTTACTTTCAACATATTCTTCAAGTTTCTTAGAGGATGTTTGTCTTACCTCTTTAATTGGCGCATTATAATTAGAATAAACCATTAGCTCTGCAGCAAGTATCTTTTGATTGATGGTGTTTATTATAGAATTAGTTTTCATAATGGATTTGGCTTTTTCAAACCCATCATATAAAGTTACACTATCTTTAATTAACCAAGAATAGCTCTCTCTAATAATATTATTAAAACTTCCACCCCCATCATGGTAATACCAGAATCCTACATCAAAAAATCCTATACACATTTCTTCATAATGCGTTTTATCAGACCGAAAATCCTTTTTATTTCCCAAAGATTTCATATTTGATATTAAAGTATTATACTCAGTTTTGGAAAGTGAGAAATAGCCATTATAATTGAATATCTCATCGTTTCTTACCCAGAACTCGCTGAGGAATTTTTTATTATCTCCAATGAGCGTTTTGAAAAACAGCTGATCTTCATATCCTTCGGTTTTTGGCTTGAATCGACTATAAATACCAATATTATTGAATTTCATTTTATTTCACCTTTATTTTGTTAAACTTCCTATACCATAACTAATGCCATATACTATTGCTTCAAGAATACCCATATCTGCGGTAGCTACTAATGCTTTTTTGCCACTGCGACCAACAGTATTGTCGTATTTTTTGTCATCCATAAAGAACGTATACATTCCATAAACTATAGGTATGCCTATCAACATCCAGGGCTCTGACTCTTTCAATAACGGAGCACTGGCACCATGATGATATCCGATAACTCCTGCATTAAGTATTCCACCCCATGCTATAAATGAGCCCAAACATCCTGAATTTTCGTCGTTAGTCATTTTTACTCACCTTTTTTAGTTTTCATTTTTAATATCAGTTTCCATATCTTTTTTGTCTGGTTTCATATGATATGCTGGCTGCTATGGCACCGCTAATTGCCATCGCTGTAAAACCTCCAAAAAAATATATTATGCCCTCTAATCCAGTTGTACGGCCTTCAACCTTCACAGGGATATTCATATTTTCAAAATCCTTCTGCAGTGCGGGCCCGAAATCCACTTCATGCAGATTACTATTAAGCCTCTCTACCAAGTTACTATCGGACTCTGAAAGACCATATTCGAATTTCTCGTTCCATCGATATTTATATACTCTAGTATCTATGCTGTCTTGAAGCGATTCCAATTGGGTATATTTTCCCATGATTCTCTCCTGTTCTTCTATAGAGAAGTATCCGTCCTCAATTGATTTTCCAAACTCTTTTCTGACTTGATCTTTTCTCTTGTCATATTGTTTTATCATCTCTTCTATCTCTGATTTTGTCTCCTGTTTTTCTTCGTTGTAGTTCTGCATTATTTTAGTCCTTGCTTCTGGTTCGATATGTTGCTGTTTTTGAACGTAACTACATCCGGATAATGTTGCTGCAATCATTAACGGAAACAATATCTTTTTTGAATAATCCTTGATTTTTTGTGTCAGACTCATTTGTATTCACCTTTAGTTATTCCAATTATCTGCTATTTTAGCAACATATATGCCCCCGAAAAATAACACTAAAAAACCTAATGCGAATTTGTGTAAACTATTTTGCATGTCTTTGTAGTCTTCGGCTTTAGTCTCGTACTTTTTCAAGTAATTTTTTAATTCATTCGGCTTAAAATTCGTATTATTATCTATTGACTTAATTAGCGCTTCATGCTCTTTATCTATATTTAGCATATCTTTTGCGTATTTCTCATCTATTTTCTCTTCCAGGTCTTTTGCTTTAGAGTATTCTTCTAGGACATTTTTTTGTTCACCCCAATCGAAATATTTATCTTTCAATGCTTCTGCAAGGAGTGAATCTCCTTTTTGCAGGTATTTATCTATCTGTTCTTGATATTTTTTTGCTTCTGTCTTGATCTTTGATTCATACTGTTCCTGCTTGTCCTTTATTCTCTGTTCTAATGGTTGTGTGCTTTGCGCATATGCTGGTGTAAGTCCAAGATATGCTGCCACAACTGCTATCTTTGCATAATCCTTGATTGTTTGTGTTATTGTCATTTTGTATCACCCTCTTTATTAACTCTTTAACTACTTAATAGTGATTAAGATATTTAAATGTTTGTTATCAATTATTGATAACAGTAATAAAATATATAAAGAACAGACACAATCATTGAGCATGGATCTAGCACAACTGGAAACATTAGGATTGACACATAATGAGGCCAGAACATACAAGGCGCTCCTAGAGACTGGAGAGACAAAGACTGGACCGATAGTGAAGAAGACGGGACTCCATAGGGTATTGATATATGATGCGTTAGAATCATTGATAAAAAAAGGCCTGGCGTCATACGTAATAAAAGAGAACATAAAATATTTCAAGGCTTCAGACCCTGAAAGGTTAGTCGAATTCTTGGATGAGAAAAAAGATCTGGCAAAAGAATTAGTTCCACAATTAAGGATTCTTAGTCTAGAATCAGAATCCAAACAGACAGTATCGATATATGAAGGAATAGTGGGATTAAAATCCGCCATGAATAATATGGTTAAAGAACTCTCTCCAGGAGGAACACATTACGTATTTGCATCAGGCAATATGGCGCCAACAATGGGGCCATACTATGACTTATATCAAAAGATAAAGATAAAAAACAAGATAAAGACAATAGTGATATATGATGAGACATTCAGGGTACATCAAGATATAATAGCAAGAACATCAGGAGATATCAAGTTCTATGATCTAGGACCATTCCCGACGGATACTTGGATATATAATGACAAAGTATTAATTGTGACTTACACGGCAAATCCATCCGTAGCCATCTTAATACAAAGCAAAGAGACGGCAGAGTCTTACAAAAAACTATTCGAGAATTTCTGGAAGAGGGCAAAGAGATAATATAAACTGTGGGTGGCGAGATTTGAACTCGCGACTTCCACGTATCCCAATTCATTGCCCGAAGGCTCATCGCTCAAATGCGTTTATGAGCGTGGCAATCTAACCAGGCTGAGTTACACCCACGCGCTTTTAGAAAAAAATATTCGTTTATAAAGTTATGCTTGCTCCTCTAACGATTTGAGGTACTTCAAAGTCTTCTCACAGATCTCTTTCGCTTCTGTATGATAATCACCTACCGGATCCTTGTCGTTTCTTGCAAGGACTTCAAGAACCGTATCCCCGACCTTCCTGAATATCGGCAACTTCCCTATAGTAACATTGACAACCTCATTCTCTTTCTGTTCCAATTGCAACAGTCTATCCATTATGTTATGCAATACCCCGTTCAATTTATGCATCTCTTCCTCCTTAAAATCTGCGGTGATCTCTGAGAATGTGTTATACCATTCAGGGTCTATCTTTAATTTATCTCTCACTTCAGGAGATGCGCCTCTTTTATCCGAATAAACCCTTCCTATGACGAAATTGATCGCTTTGCACTTGTCCTCTATCCCCCTTAATGTGACATTGAAATTCTCTTTCGACACGACCAAATCCTTTGCTACCGCCAATTCCTCTTTTGCTTCGTCAAGCTTCGTATGCGCTTCATCGAGCGTCTTTTTTGTGTGATGCAATTGTTCCTTGACAGAATCAAGCTCTTGCTTCAATGCATGCACGTGGTGTGCATCATGCACTTGCTGCTGCTCTTTATGCCTCTCCTCTCTTCTCTCACGTATCCTGTCAGCACTTTTCCCTACGCCGATTATCAAAAGTATGAATATGTTTATCACATAAGATATAAGTATGTTTATTACGGCTACGGCCGGCCCATCCGTGGCATTCAATATGGTGAATGTCTTTGTATACCATATCGCTAAGAATATCAATGGAAAAACTACAGGCATCACCCATAAGAGAATCGCATCGACTTCTATTCTCAAAAGGTAGAATAAGGCGATTATGAACAATAACAACGGAAGCGTACCAACAAAAACTACGAATATGCTCGTCTCTGTAAGCAATGATAATAATAGAAGCGTGCCCACATATAATATCGTGGCCACGGCCATGGCTGCGTTCTCAACTATCCTCATGATGTATCTCAGAAAGAGCGATTTATAAATGTTTTAGTTTTTCCTGCATCTCCTGTAATTCTTCGCTAGTAGCAGACGTCTTCTTGCAAGGATCGAATTCTCCGAAATCATTCATTGGTATAAGGTGTATGTGTATATGCCTTACTTCAAACCCTTCAACGGCAACACCTATCTTTTTGGCTCCCGTGGCTTTCAATATCCTCTGGGATAACATCTTCGTTTTTAACCAAAGTTCTATGTAATCCTTGTTATTATAATCAAACAAGTAATCATGATGTTTCTTTGGGATGATTAACGCATGCCCTTTTGTCCAAGGATTTATGTCGAGGAATGCATAGAATTTGTCGTCCTCCCATATCTTGTACGAAGGTATCTCCCCTTTCACTATCTTGCAGAATATGCAGTCGCTCATTCACCCACCTTGAGCAATGTAGGCAGCTCTGATAATGAGTGTATCTTTTCAGGATAATCCTGC
>CAZQDS010000069.1:0-5544 GCA_964591655.1 uncultured Methanosarcinales archaeon | reverse complement strand
AGTCTTTGTTGAAGTGACTAACGATTATAATGAGTCTATGTCAAACAATGTCCCTCCATCCTGGTATAATGCCAAGTTCTTGTATATCGTTGCTTTATCCCTGCTGAATCCTGTCAAGTATATGTCTGTGCTGAAATTGTATGTCGCAACGTAGCTTCCATTGTCTAAATATAATTTTGCTGCACAGAATGCCCCTAATACTGCTGGAGATAAACTCTCAACAGGGTTCGGCATGCTTCCGCTCGTATCTAATGCCAATACTAAATCAGGCACTCCTTTTATCGACCCGCCTGTCGATTGCTCTACTGGCTTCCATACTTGTGAGAATCCTGGCATGAACTTTCCATAGCTGTTGAACACATCAACATTCGAGTAGCTGTCTGATATCTCATACTTCTTATGCTCAGTGTTCTCTATGATTTTGCCTTTAACATTCCTAGGCTTAATGCTCATCAGATATTTTTTTGATTGCTGCTCATAATATAGTGCATCAACACCCTGAACTATCGACCCGGTCTTTATCCCTGCACCCTTTATCGCTTCCTTGAACTCTTTCGGATCGAATTCTTTCGCTATGTCATTCAATGATTTCTCTATCTCTCCATCGCTGTAACTGTCAAAGTTCCAGTCGTCAATCTTCAATAGGTCGTTCTTGTTCTGGTCATCTATCAAGTCATGTATCAATTCTGCGAATCTCTTGCTTGACTTCAACCATTTCTTCTTGTTCAAGTAATCTATCTTCTTCAATTCATCTAATCGTGCTTTCAACCCAGGACTATCTATAGTGACGTCAAAATCTGCTTTTGTCTTGTCCTGATATAATGCACACATCAATTGGTCTACAGGATGTGTCTTGTCTATATGCCTGTAAACTTCTGACACTTCCATCCTGTTCTTTCGCTTCATCAAGTCGAGGTTTATGACTGCATCCATGAAATAATTGGCTATAGTGTGTGCATTCTGCTCCGTCACCTTGTTTATCTGGTTCTCTATATTGAGCAATGTAGTCAAATCGTATGGGCAGAACATGTAATGATTGACTTCATGATGGAATAGTCCTTTCATCACTGTCGCATCATCCAGCTTGTAATAGTTTTTTGCTGCATTACCAGTGATTTTTTTCACGAATGATGGGCTTACTGTTATCTTATGGTCTTCCATATCTATCGCTGCAGTGTTCGTCTTGTCTGCAAAGACTGGTTTCTTTATAGGCGGATAGCTGTAAAGTTTTTTTGTATCCTCCCATGCTTCGTCCAGGCTTTGCTCTAATGATTTCATAAGTATAAGTATTCCTGAAATACTGGATGGTCTGCTTTTGATGCGATGCTTTTTGCCTTGTTCACATCTTTCTTCAGCATCGCATTGATTATGTCTTCCTGCATCGGTCTTATTTCAGTGAATCTCCTCTTCATCGCATCGACTGATTGTTTTGCTACATGCAATTGCAATGGGTCCTTCCGTTCTGATGTCTCGAACTCGTCGATGTATTCCTTCTTGAACTGTGTCTTATGCCATATGGCATATGGGAGGACTGCTGCCAAGTGTTGTGATGTCACCTCATTCTTCCCAAGAAGCCACGCTAATGCTGCAGCATAATTCTTCAATGAAGAATCGCTCCTTACAGAGAGGCAATTGCTTACCTTGTTGCACATGTAACTGCTGAAGTGGCATCCTGTCTTGCATTGCTCATTGCTGCGCTTCTGTCCAAATATCTGGCATGATGTCAATTCTGTAGTGAACAGGTCATAGAACATGTTCCCTTCTTTTCCTATACGCATAGCGTTTATCTCGTTTTTCGCATCTGCCTGCTCGTCTAATGTCATCAAATCCAATCCTATCTTGCCCTTCAGCCTGTTCGTATATTCTCTGCGTAAATCTTTTATCTTGCCATTCATCGTCGTATAATCTTTTTCTGTAGACATCATATTGAACATCTTTTCAGCAATCTCGGAATCATATAATGCATCCCCTCTCGGTGCAGAGCGCCTGAATCGCAGATTGTTTATCCCTGGGTGTTTGCTCTCTACTGCAACATCAAACCTGTCAAGAAGCGGAGGGATGACTTCTGTATTCCCTGAATCCTTGTAATTGCTCGTGCTATATATTGCGAGTGCATCATTCTGTAAGAAATCGTTCAAGTACTTCCATATGCCCCTGTCTGTACCTTCTAGAAGGATATTCTGTTTGCTTGCAGGCATCCTGTTCAATTCATCGATTATCTTCGGCCCCACTAAGACGAAATCTGACCATACTACAGTCTCTATTCCCTTGTTCAAGTCCCCCAGGTTAGGCCTCGCGATCATCTTCTCTTCAGTCTGTTCTGGATTGCCTTTCAATGATGATGCAAGAACTACTTCTTTTGGAAAACCGTATAGCATGCTTATTATGTTTTCAGAACTTGTCGTCTTCCCTAATCCATATTCTCCATATATCAATTGTTTTCCATTGACTAAACTTGTCATCACTCCAAATAGTAATGTGCTGTTCAATGGATAATCATCTATTGTTATGTCTGGCCTGCATAAATATACGTTATCTCTTATGTATGAGTATGTATTCCACACTTTCTGCTGCAGATTCATGATTAATAATAGTATAAGAATATTAATAAGCCTATCCAGGGATTTTCCGGAAAAATTTTGTGTGAAACCGAAAGAATTTCAATAATTATCTAATAAACTACTTGGAATATTTCCGGATCTGTATCTCTCTTGGGAGCACCCTATTAATCAAATAAGTTACGGCTTTGCCCGCACCATTCTTCTTATAATTATCTATAGCATTGAACCCTGCAATTATTGCCCCGCCTAATCCTTTCCTTCTCTTCTCCAATTCATCCAATGCATCCTTGTCGATCAGTTTAATCCTTTCTGTTTCTGCAGATTGGATTGTCCTTGAATCAAAATATGCATTAGTGACTAACTCACCTCTATAAATTACGGGAAGCTTAGGGACTTTCAACAGGTTGAGCACTTGCACGAATTTTGCATACTCGGAAAAACTGACATTATTCTTTGAATGATACTTACATTCGACATACACAGTATTCCCGACCAATCCGGTGTATGTCAAGTCTATCTGTGCATTAGTCGGTGCGCCAGCAGATCGGTTGAAACGGACATTTGATTGGACATCCTTATATCCTAAATCAACATATAACATCTCGACATATTTCTCCAATCCGTAACCTTTGCCGTTCTTCTGCATGGGACTCACTTAAACTATTACCTCTGTAATGAAGTAATCGTCTATATCGATGACGCCTAACTCTTCTAATCCGTCAATGAACGAGTCATATTCTGCCAGGTCGAGAAAGCTTGAATGCACGATGAATTCCCTGTCAGTCAACGATATGCTGTTGACATTGCCGTTTCTTCTCAAGTAGTCCAATATCCTGTGCTGGTTTGCCATCGGGGAGAATATGATGAATGCATTCAATAGATTATTTTGATAAATATCGATCAACGTCAAAGTCTTTAAGACATTGTTTTTCTTCAATTCATGATATATATCAAAAACCCTTTCCAAAGGTATCCCTGTTGCCCTGCTCATCTCAAGAAAACTCTTCCTAGGATCACGCCTAAGCATCTGTATTATCTTCAAATGGTTCTCTGTGATATTGATGTCCATGAATGATAATCAAGAATCTGCATTAATATTTATTTGCATAAAAAAACCGAAATAATCACGGCAACATCGGAAGCTTTTCGATGTGAAAAAGGAATCGGTTATTAAGAATGTGAAATGAATGGATGCATGGAGTACACATTGAAAGACAGGACAATATTGAGGATTGCATTGATCACGACAATAATCGGATTATGTTCATTATGCGTTATAATGTTTTTGAGGACTGAAAAATTCATATCAATAGATAATATAGACGAGTATACTGATAAAAAGGTCTCATTAGAGGGATATGCGACAAATTTCTCTTATAGAAACAATAACACACGTTTTATCCTTAATCAACAATGCGGCATTGAAGTAATAGTGTTTAATGAAATGATAAATGCCTCTAGAATCATCATCTCAGGAAAAGTCCAGGAATACAATGGCAAGAATACAATCATCGCAGATAAGATAACAAGAGTCGATTGACATGGATATACTGTTAGCAATAATTATTTCTATGATACTCGGTATAATCATAGGGATATTCACAGGCTTGACCCCTGGCATCCATATAAATATGGTCGCTGCATTAGTATTACTGACGAGCCCATTCCTGCTCGATAATCTTTCTGCGATATCACTTGGCGTGTTCATAATATCTGTAGGGATCACACATACTTTCCTTGATGCATTGCCATCAATATTCCTTGGAGCGCCAGACGAGAGCACGGCATTAGGCGTCCTCCCAGGACATAGATATTTGTTGAAAGGGAATGGTCTGATGGCAGTCAAATTGTTCAGCATAGGCTCTTTTCTTGGACTGATTGCAGGAGTGATCATGTTCCCGATATTCTATTTCATAACGATGAACACTTACTCTTTCTTTGAAAAATACTTTGCATACATGCTCATCGGAGTGCTGTGTTTCATGATATGGAAGGATAATAGGAAATTATGGGCAGTATTTGTCATCTTTATTTCAGGGATTTTTGGTCTTATTGTATTCAATCTGAACATAAAGGACCCATTATTCCCTATGCTTTCAGGACTATTCGGCATATCGACTCTTATCATAAGCTATTTCGACAATAATAACATCCCTAAACAGAGCATACAGGACAAGACAGATATTGATAAGAAAAAGACATTCTACAGCATAATCGCAGGGAATATCGGATCATTCATCGTATCGACATTCCCAGGGCTTTCAAGCAGCATCGCTGCAGTCATTTCGATGCAATTCGTCAAGGATTTAGGCGATAAGGGATTCATGATACTGATGGGATGCATAGGAACGTGCAGTTTTGTCTTAAGCCTCGTCGCGTTGCTTGCGATAGATAAGGCAAGGAATGGTGCAGTGATCGCGATATCTAGGATAATGCCTGTTGATTTATGGAGCGTAATCGTATTCCTAATTGCATCAATCATTGTAGGGGCGATAAGTTTCATGATATCATTGAAAGCAGGCGTCCTGTTCTCAAGGGCCATAACCAAAGTGAATTATAAGATGCTCATAACAATCATAATATCTTTTGTTACATTGATGGTGTTCATATTCAGTTCATGGATAGGGCTGCTTGTCCTTATTACATCGACAGCAATAGGATTGATTCCTGGGATCACAAAGATCCAGAGGACACACTCAATGGCATGCCTGATGCTGCCTGTCATTTTTTATTTGATTTAGAATTATAAATAACCTCAATATACAGATTGTTATTATTCATTTTAAGATATATCAATTTATAAATTTTTCGTTTTATAACCACTTATAAGTGGTTAAATAATCATATTTTTAAATTGAATGCATATATCATTTTTTATGAAAATAATTAAACCTGAATTGACAGAAGAAAGATACGTGTCTTTCTCGAAGAATGCAACACAATATGACTTAAACCAGATAAGGGGCGGATTCGTACCATATAA
>CAZQDS010000068.1:0-5691 GCA_964591655.1 uncultured Methanosarcinales archaeon | reverse complement strand
TGGTGTGAAATAAAATTCAATTTCTGATTCGTTCTCATCTTCATTTTCGTCATCTGAAAAAATAAATCTTTCTGATTCTCAAATCCGTCAGATAAGTATTCTTCTTCAGTTATTTCTGGCAAAGTGCATGTTACAGCATAGTCTATGGTTATTATCCCTCTCGGAGGTAAATTAAGATTAAACTCGTCGTTTGTAAATGCCAATAGATTCTTACCCATAGGCACCCTGATATGTCCTGGTTTGTAGCGGATTGATCCTTCTTTCTTATGTCCATTTGGAAATGAACCCTCAAATGCATCGAAATGATGCGGCCAGAATATGATATATTTATCGACATGAAGATTAAATCCTTGTTTTTTCACTTCACTCTCAAGCCTGTTAATTGTCTCATTTTCAAAAATTTGTGTTGGTCTCATAAGAATTTCTCTACTCATAGTATCACTCCATAATGAATATAAACATAAGAAACATGAAAGAGATTAAAAATGTTATTTTTTAATATGCAGAATTTATTTAACTGGGCTATCCTCCTGTACCTTTCTCAAGAAAGCTACACCAAAGAAATTAGTAGAGAGCATAAAGCTCTCTTCCATGGGGCTATCCGGATTTGAACCGGAATCGCAAGGTCCCAAACCTCGAAGGCTAGCCAAGTTACCCCATAACCCCGTTTTGCTTGAAGAACCGTATTCCATATTTAAATATTACGGAAAGATTTATAAAGAATATTATCTATACCTAGCCGTTATTGGGGTAATGAAAATGACTAAAAAGCAGGAGAAATATGATGTTGATGACATAATTGTCATTGAAGACAAGAAAAAAAGTGATGACTTCGATTTAGGTAGAGAGGACCCTGATGATGCATTTGACGATGACGAACTAGATTTCGATGATATGGAATTTGATGACGGCGGGGATTAATTTTTCTTCTTAGAATTTTTTACAGTCTTCTTTTCGGTTTTGTCCTTCTCCTTTTTATGTGTGTTCTCTTTCTTTGATTGCCACCTATGATCATACCTGTCGCTCGTCTTGTTCTGCCTGAAGTATTCCCTGCGTTTTTCCACTTGCGCTTTTTCTCCGTCGTCTTTCGCTATTTTCTCAGTATATCTGCACTTAGGGAATGCCGAGCACCCGAGGAATTGCCCATATACTGATTTTCTGACCATCAATGCCTCGCCACATTTCGGGCATATTATTTCTGTTTTCCCTGATTCTATAGCTTTTATCTCTTTCAGCATCGTCTTATCTTGCGTTTTTTTGCTCGGGCATTCTGGATTTATGCATAATTCTCTGGTGTTTCTTCCTGCAAGGACTCTGACTATCGGGAATCTGCATTGCTCACATGTTTTTTCTGTCGATTTCACATTATACCCTGGCATGTTCATTATAGTCTTGCAATCTTCATTGTCGCATGCTATGAATTTCCTTTTTGATTTCTTCGAATACATTATTTTCAAGTTGCCCTCTTTGCATTTCGGGCATTTTCCTATGAAGCTTTCTGTCTCTAGATGTTGCCTGTAAGTTTCTGTCAATTCTTTTCCTATGCTCTTCTCGTTCTTCTTGAATTTATCAAGTATTTTTATTAAGGCATTTTCTGCTTCCTTGAGCACTTTCTCTTCTGTCAATCTTTTTTCACGTATCTTTTCCATCTCTATCTCGAAATGTCTTGTCAACTTTTCATCTAATATCTCTGGAGCATATTTTGTCAGCGTCTGCACTGTCTGCATGCCTAATTCTGTTGCTTCTATTGATTCGTTCTTCACATAATTCCTGTCGTATAATGAGTCTATGATTGTCGCTCTTGTGGCTTTTGTCCCCAATTCCCTCTTTTCTAGCTCTCTTATTATCGATGCGGGGGTGAATCTTTTTGGCGGCTGAGTCTGCTTATCATGTTTTATTGCTTGTTTATTCTTGAACAAGTCGTTCGTCTTGCACTTCGGCATCTCTTTATCCTCTAATTGCACATAAGGCGCATAATACTTATGCCACCCAGGATATTTTGTTCTCGTGCCTCTGGCCAGGAATGGCTCTGATTCTATATCTATATATATAGTGACTGTCTCTCTTCTTGCATCATCAGCAAAGCATGCCAAGAATCTCTTCACTATCAAATCATATATCTTTGCCGTCCTATCTGTAAGTTTTGGTATCAATCCTGTAGGATAGATTGCCGGATGTGCCGGATCAGTCTTTTTTCCTTCTGACGGCACTAATTGTTGCTTGCTCAAAAGGTCATTTGCATTTTTATCGTACTTTGATAATTGTTCCAATAATTTCCTGAAATTGACGTTCGGCAGTTTTTGAGAGGATGTTCTAGGATATGATATGTATCCGGAACTGTAAAGGTCCTGTGCGATATCTAGAGTCTGTTTCGGTTTTATCCCGAAAAACCTGTATGCCTCGGTCTGAAGTGTTGTCAAATCGAACGGCACCGGCGGCTTCTGTACGAATTCCGATGGATGTATCTTTGTTACTTTACCGTCCTTCCCAGTGATTTTTTTCAGTATATTTTTTGCCTCTTGCTCATTTGTGAATTTATCTTTTTCATGCGATATTTCCAGCGCTGCTTCTCTCAATTGTCCCTGCACCGTTATTTCCCAGTATGGCTCCGGCTTGAATGCGGAAATTTCCTGCTCTTTTTCTACGACTAATTTTAATGCCGGTCCCTGGACTCTGCCTGAACTTAGTATTTTGAACATCCCTGCATTCTTCATTGCAGTGGTCAATGCCCTTGACAGGTTTATGCCGTATATCCAATCCAAGAAATGCCTTGTCTCTCCAGCATATGCTTGCCCCCAATCTAATGATTTGGATTTATTTTCATAAGCATCTATAAGATCGGATTTGGTTAATGTCGAGAATTTCATTCTTGATGCATCTTTCTGCTTGCATACGAATCTTACGACATTCAACCCGATTACCTCTCCCTCTATATCATAATCTGTCGCTACAGTATATTCATTTGCATCTTTTGCAAGCTTTTTCAGCACTGCAAGGTATTTCTTTGAGAAATCATTTTTCATGACATCGCCGTTCGCTTTCCATTCAAGCGTGAACACAGGGTACTTGAACGATTTTTCTTTTTCTGCCACCGTGTATAAATGCCCTACGGCACATCCGATGACAATATCTTTTTTCCCATGCGTTATCTTGTAATAAGGCACACCATTCACTGACTCTTTTATCGCTTTGCCATCTGCCAATGCCTGTGCAATCATCTTTGCAGCGTTCGGTTTTTCGGTTATTATAAGTTCATAAGTCATTTTCTCGTCGGAAAATTCGTTCTATGAAAATATTGTTTTACGAATTTTTTTATAAGAAAAATGTAAGAACTATATAAAAATTTCCTTTTGGCCGAAAAATGACCATATTTTATCGTCGAGAAATCACGTCAAATATTTTGCATATGTTAAAAAAATTTTGTCTGCTGAGAATATGATGACTGATAATATCAAATAGTATCATACTTTTTTATTTCAATCTTGATATAACTATGTTTTCTTTCCAATTGTTATATTCTTCTGCGCTCAACTCCAATTCTTCCTCAGTCCAAAAATCTTTTATCATTTTTTCACCTATGATATAATGGTGTTGTGTTTTTATTAATTATTATGGTTATTTTTAATGTATTAGTGTTGTATTTTCGAAAGTTTTTTAAATTTCATGCTTGTTCTTCCTGCAATGCTTGATTCAAAGACCATCAAGAAGATTTCTGAATTCATATACATAAAGCCTCGTACGATACAAGAGATTGCGATGCATATAGGGAAGAATTGGCGCACTGCAGACTCGTATGTCGAAAAGATAAGCAAAGAGCAAGGGATAATTGCATTACGAACATTTCGCGGCGGGACACGCGGAGCTTTAAAGATAGCATTCTGGAACAACGTCGAAAAGATACACTCCTCAGAGTTCCAGGAAAGGCTTTTCAAGAGGATAGAACTTGCACGTAATAAAGAGGATTTCAGCCCATTCGATATATACCAATATGTCCCGGAAAACAAGAGATCCGCATTTCTGGAAGAACAGAAAGAAGATACCATAACAAACAAACAGGACCTTGTCAATGCGTTGCGCAGCGCAGAGAATCAGGTGTTGATATTCTCTGGGAACCTATCATGGGTGAATGCAATACAAGGCAGGACAAAACTTATTGATGTATTCGAGGAATTGGCGGAGCAGAACATATCAATAAAGATAATCTGCAAGGTCGACCTTGAAAGCATGAAGAACATCCAGAAGATGCTTGACATAAACTATAAGCTGAAGAAAGAGATGATAGAGATAAGGCATGCAGAGCAGCCGTTCAGGGCATTCATCGTCGACAATAAATGGGCGCGCTTCAAGGAAAGGAAGATTTCAGGGAAAGATAAATTGACGCACATATTCTATGATATCATCGATGAGGAATGGGTCGAATGGATACAGAAAGTCTTCTGGAACATCTTCAGGACGAGCATCAAGGCAGAGAAACGTGTCAAGGACATCGAAACGATTGAGAGGATAAAATAATCATATAAAATGAAAAAACTCTCTGGATGCGCGATAATGAAGGGCAACAAATTATTGTTATTGAAAAAATTCAAGAATAAATATTATGAGTTTCCGGGAGGAAAAGTTGACGAGAGAGAAAGCGTTGAAGAGGCCGCCATCAGAGAAGTTAAAGAAGAGATAGGATGTGATGTCAATATAATACGGAAATTTGGGTCATTTGATTTCATCCACAAAGGAGAAAATATTCAAAGCAACATCTTTTTAGCAGAGACTGAAGACACGCCGTCAATAATCGAAGAAGATATTTTTGAAAAGATGATATGGATGCCACTTGATAAGTTTAAAGAATATTAGCTTGCCCCTAATGTAGAATATTTCTGTAAGAACTATAGATGACCGGATCTTTAAGCAGCATCAATGACCGAACTGTATCAACAGGTCTATGTCATTGTCTTTGCTGTTGAGCATCTCTGGGATGTCGCATTTCCCATAGCATGAATTTAACCAGAAGAATATCTCTGGAGCATCTTCTTTCATCGTCTTTTGGATGTGCTCCTGTATCTCAATTGCACGAGGTTTTAGGCCCTCGCCTAATTGTATAAGGACTTTCTTTGCTTTGCGTTTCTTTATCTCTTGGACTGTCTTTTCAAGTTCGAGGTCATAGTCTTCATTTATCATTTTAAAAAAAAGAATCTTAAAATTAAAAAATTATTCAGGGCTTTCTTCTGAATCGTCTGAATCTTCTTCGAGGTCTTCTTCTGAATTCTCTTCTTGTGAGTCATCTACAGGCTCATCATCCGAGTCATCTTCAGTTTTTTTTGAAGGCTCTTCGATCTCTGACTCTTCCAGTTTCTCTTTCTTCTTCAGTTCTTTCAACTGCTTAATTTTCAAGAGCTCTTCTTCCTCTATGCTTTCTTTTTTCTTTCTTGTCTCTATGCTTAACATCCTAACTTCGAAAGTCCTTAAAGGATATGTCTTGTGCAATAGCTCTTTCACTTCTTTCTGGAACTTGTTCGCCACCAAATCACCTATTAACTGCTCGAATTGTATCTTATTGATTAATTCTTTACATACGGCCCTACAGTCTTTTATCAGCGCCGCACTCACTGATCCTTTTGTGAGATTATTTGTGATCATCAACGGTTTTATCCTCACTAATTTTCCATCTGATGTCTTTACGACAAAGCTATCGCTCAG
>CAZQDS010000067.1:0-5757 GCA_964591655.1 uncultured Methanosarcinales archaeon | reverse complement strand
TATTCCATGATAAAGGAAAGTGCGTTTATATTGTCCCGTTGCGTGCGTTGGCTTCTGAAAAGTATGAGTTCTTCAAGAAGATGCATGATTTCAAGACTGCTATATCAAGCGGTGATATAGATTCTGATGATTCATATCTGGAAAAGTATGATCTGATAATAACGACTTCTGAAAAATTTGATTCTTTGATCAGGCATAAGGCGAAATGGCTTTCAAAAGTCAAAGTCGTCATTGTCGATGAGATACATTTGCTCAACGATTCCTCAAGAGGGCCGACATTAGAGATAATAATAACAATATTACGTCAGGAATTGAGCAGGATGCAACTGATTGGATTAAGCGCAACAATCGGCAATCCTAAAGATTTGGCTTCATGGCTTGATGCAGAATTGATCATGGATAATTGGAGGCCCGTAAAGCTGCATAAAGGGGTCATGTTAGATAATGAGATAGAGTTCTATTGATGGTTTTTTGTTATTTTATTTCCATTAAATATTTAAATATGGATTCTTGTTGTTTTTTTGAGAGATTTTTATGGAAGGCAAAGCAAAATTATTGAAGGAACTGAGCAATGATATCAGGGAGAAATTAAAGCATAAAGGGACTAATTATGCCATACTTGTTTTTGGTTTTATAGTGGGTGTATTGGCACTTCTGGTATATCTTGATTATAGGCTCATCATTTCTCTTCCAGCATATGTCATCGATACTCTTAAAGTTTTAACATTGGTTTTTGGTGCTTATTTTGTCGCCGCATTATTAAACAGGATAACTATCGATATTGTGATAAAGATATTTGGTGACTCGATTGAGATTGAGCAGAAACTGTTGGTTAAAAAATTATATGCAGGGATAATTTACCTTTTCGCAACAGTTTATGTGATGTGGCGTCTCGGTTTTGGGTTGCAGAACATCACTCTTGTTGCGGGTCTAATAACTACGGGCTTGGCATTTGCTGTGAGGGATGTTATAATGTCTTATCTCGCATGGTATGTGCTCTTGACTAAAAGGCCTTTCAGGATCGGCGATTATATAAAAATCGGTGATGATGAGGGAAAAGTGATGCACATAGGCACTTTTTACGTCCTGATAGATAACAGCCCTAACACCAAAGATGATTTTGTAAGGATCCCTAATAGGATGTTCTTAGAGAAGTCTATACAGAACTTTGGCCAGAATGATGTCCTGAATATTGTGAAAGTGTATATTTCAGAGATCCCAAAAGATTATGGTTCAAAGATAAAAGAAGCGACTTCTCAGATTAGTGCTGATTTGAATATTGATGTTCGGGCGTTTCTTGACTTCGATCAGGATAAGAAATTTATACGGTATGAGTTCAGGGCAGATTATTCTAGGAAAGCAGAATTGAAAGATAAGATAATACAGATTACTGCTAAAGTTTTTAGTGCTTCTTGAAACGTTTTTTGTGTCTAATTGAGCATAAATGGAAATCTTTATATATAAGTGTATATATATTTATATTCTAGTATATAAAAACGTATATTATGTGCTTGATTTAGACATCCAAATAACGAAAAGGGGGAGAAATAACTCCAAGCAGTAAGAAATAGGTATAACGCTAAACAACAATAAACGGAGGTAAGTAGATATGAATATAGCAAAAAAAGTAGCGAAAACAGCAATAATAAAGGTATGGGCATACCTAAAGGTATGATCTGGAGAAGAAGACTAAATGGGAGAAGAGGAATATGTAGACACAATAATGGATATGGATGTGCTATTGATGCAAGTACAGTTCGACATGCAAAGCAATAACAGCAATAAGGCATTAGCACATATAAAAGAGGTCAGGTCAATGATTGCTGAGATACAGCAAGATAACGATGTTTTTAAACCATTGAACCTGATGAAATGATCGCATGAGCGATAAAAATATTTTTTTATTTTTGTTATTTTTCTGAAAAAATTCTGGGATAAACCGAAAAAAATACGGATTTTAGTTAGATATTCTTATTAAGAATGTTCCACTAATTACTTCTAGAGGTGGTCGTAATGACTAAAATCGAAGACACGGTAAAAGAGATGTGGAATAAAGAGCCAATAAGGGATGCAACTATAATAGCAGGCGTTACAGTAGTAGAGCAAGTGACAGAAAACGTCCTGTTAAGGCAGGTGCAGCCCAAATATCATAAATGGGCAAGGGCCATAATAAATGCCGGCTCGAACACGTTGTCTTACTTCCTTGGAAAATCACAGCAAGAAAAATATGGGCAGAAAGACGCGCAGGACCAAAATGGACAATCATGAGCATACAGACAAGGACAAGAATCTAGATGAGAAGATAAAGATTGCCAGCCAGATACTGAAAGGGCTTCACGAAAAGGATCGCACAGCACTTGAGGCGCCTTACATAACTAATTTTATCGAAACAAATTTCGGAATAGTGGGAAAACAATATTATGAAAAGATCAAGGAGAGCTATCTAAAACAATAAGGTGATATAAAATGAAAGATACGATGAAAAGCCTATTAACGCATGGAGCCGCTGTTGTGGGCGGATATTGGTTTGGAAGGAAGGGTGCAACACCGGCAGAAAGATCGAAAAGTATCTTCTCGAGATTTATACCGACATTGATAATCGCATATGGCATAACGCATTTTGCGATAAATACCCCTAGCGAGTTCTTTGAGTACCAGAAGCAGGTCAATAAGAACGACACGGAGATAAGGAAGCTTGAGATAGAAAAAGGCGTGGATTATAATGGCCGTCTGAATGAATTCGAGGGCAAAAGACAGAAATTATAGGACGACTTATATAATGGAAAAGACATTCAATCAAGAATAGATGATACACAGGATAAAAGAATAGGCGGGATAGAGAAAAAGATAAACGACATCAACTCATCAAATAGTGATGTGAATAGCAATATAAGAAATCAAGTACCGGTGCCTTTAGGAGCATCTTCAGGAGAGAATATATACAACTGGCTGACTTTTGATAAGAGCGAACAAAAATTCTATTTTTTCAAAAATAATAAGTTAGTCGGGTCAGGGCCGTTTATATATAATAAACAGGGAAAACCTGAAAATGGGGTCTATGAAGTTCAAAAGATAACTCCAAAAGAAGAAAAATTGAAACCGGTTTTTATCGGTATAAATGGTGTCGTTGGCATATCTGGCCCTGGGGAGAATAATGAATATGGGTATGACATAGAGAATTCGATCAACAGCACCATTACTGGTTTGAGGGTGCCTATGGAGAGTGCGAACTATTTCATGCATAATTTGCGCGTCGGGGACAAGATTGAAGTAAGAAATTAGTCTGTTTTGTAAATAATTTTTTGAGGTAAGAATGATATATGGCTATTTAGAGGAATATATCCCTAATCTGGAGGAATACTATGAAGCAGGTTATGCATCTTTTAGGTCCCTGGCCAATGGGATCAAGAATTTTTCCAGACCATTAATTGTCAGCTCATTGTTGTTCTATAATACATTGGATTTGAAAAGCGATAGCGGCTTTGAAAGAACTCCTGTGACAAAGGATCATATCACGAAAAACCTTAGTGATAATCTGGAGAATATGTTAAATAATGATGTTGATTTGAAACCAGTAGTAGATTATATTGGTTTCTTATATGATGGCGAATATTCTGACAATGAATTCTATAAGAGCATACGGATGAATGAGGCGAAAAGGCAGATATCGTTATATAATCCAAAATCCGATGTGATAGTGATAGACAAGACATTCCAGAAAGCATTATTCTTCAAGAAAGAGGGTCAAGAATATACTCTTACAGGTGAATATGACTGTGGAACAGCAAAAGTCTATGGGAAAAAAGTAAGGCCTGGAGATGGGAAGACTCCGGAAGGCATATTCAACATTTATTCTATTGAGCCAGCACACAATAAACTGTGGGATGGAGAAAAAGCGTATGGCGCATACTTCTTAAGGATACTCGGGTCTATCGGTGTTCATGGGAATGGTACAGATACAGTAAAAACTCCTAATTGGAGAACAGATAAAACTTATATGGATCCTGATCCTTTAGGCGTTTATGATGAGAATTTTGCATTCGGGCCAAGCCATGGTTGTGTTCGACTAGACAATAAAATCGTAAGGGAAAAAGTTGAAAGCGGCGAAATAAAGGAAGGCACTCAAGTAGTGATATACGAGAATAAAGAGATGACTAAGATTCTGCGTGATGTTTACTGAGCATGATGTTTAATGATAAGGATTTAAATCATTATTTAAATAAAAAACTAGAGATTATCAGATCCTGAATCCCTTATAACCGCTTATCTTTCCATTGTTGTCATGAAGATATTCGAATCCTGAGATCCATTTGCTGAATGAGTCGGTCTTTGTGCCATCATAATCAAGCTCTACCCATCCAAGGAAATTTCCTATGTTGCTGCTCAATGTTCCTTTATGGTTTTGACTATTGAATGTGCCTGAAATGCTTTTGTTAGTATCTCCTATTGATCCGAAGAATCCATTATTGTTTCTCCCTAATACTGTTTCTATGTTCCCTCTGCCATTATTGTATGTATTCCTTATCTCTCCTATTCCAGAATTATATGTTATTGTAGTGTCGCTTTTCGGTCCTTTAAGGTTGATGCCATTGGTTGTCCTGGATATAGAATATGTGTTCAGCACGTATGCTGTTGTTGCGACTGCTGCAATCCCGATAAGCCAATTGAATAATCTTCCCATAGGAAATCACCAATCATAGTATATAGAATATTGTTTATAACAATTGCTGCAGGAAAACCGAAAATCTTCCGGGAGAAGCGAGAATTATTTCATGCACGAAATTATGTCGTTTACCACATTCTTATCCTTGTTGTAGGATTTTGCTATGCCCATGAGCTTTTCCTTATCGACATGGATGTTCTTATCCCTGAATACGTGCTGCAATCTTCCTGATGTGAGGAATTGTATGAATTGCGTTATGTTTTTCGGCCTGTCTGTCTTTTGTGCACGCTCAAAATCAATCATTACCGGCCCTCCGGATGTGACGATGATGTGCTTGTATGGATTCGTCATCTCCTGCTTGTTGATCATCATTCTATCCATGATGGTCAATTGCTCAAGCACTCTCTTTATCACATCGATTATCTCTTTCTTTTCATGTGTTTCGATGAAGTCAATTATCCTTTCTCCTTCTATATATCCCATTATTATCGCATTATTTTTCTTGTCGTATTTGTATAATTTGGGGCCTATGCCTTTTTTGTTCAATAGTTTGATAATAGTTGCTTCTTTTTTCGCATCATAGAATTCTGTCCTAGAATATTTCTTTACGGCAATAATATTTTTTTTCTTATGGGGATAATTTATCTTCTCAACGAATCCTCTATGCCCCTTGAATATATTCTTTCTCTCGATCTTGTAGACATAGAGTCTCTCCATGAAGAATGGTTTTTCCGATACTTGTTCATGGATATAATGTTCTTTCAATTTTTTATCAATAATATTTTTCTTGCTCAATGAGCTGAACAATAATAATATTATCCCGTCTTCGGATAAATGCTCCTTTGCCTGCTCTAGAAAACGCACAATGGTCTCATACCCTCTCTTTCCGCCGACGTTGTGCAATGATCTGTCCAGTTCATCTTCAGGAAGATATGGCGGGTTGAATATTATCGTGTCGAATCTCTCTTTCTTGTCGATATTTTCAAAGAGGTCAGAGATAACAAATCTCGCTTTCTTGTCCTTAACGGCATTCTTTGCATGATTTATGCATTCCGGGTTTATGTCCGAGAACAAGACACTTTGCACCCTTGGAT
>CAZQDS010000066.1:0-5846 GCA_964591655.1 uncultured Methanosarcinales archaeon | reverse complement strand
CCAGTAACGACCTGGTTCCTTAATACGGTCACTGCGACAAGTTGCGTATCATACCCTTCTTGTGATGCGCTGAAATAGTATGTCCCTGTAGTCACGCCTGCCAATGTGAATTTTCCATTGGCTGCCGTAGTCGTATTCTTTTCCATGCTTGATGCATTCAGATAATATCTTATCGGAAGAGCCTTGACAATGGCCCGCTCTATCGGCACGCCGTTAAATGAGTATACTGCCCCATCGACACTTCCTGTGCAATCAGGGTCATGACAATTGGAGCAATTCCCCGGCATGTCATCATTCGATCCGTTCTGAAAATCTTCAGGGCATATGCCGTCAGCAAAATTATTGCATGAAGAAGGAACATCTAAAAACATTATTTGCCCATAACCCGTTGACGAATCAGGACATTGCCCGCAGACGGATTCATTTGCGCTCGGGCACGCAGAAGGGAAAGGTAGCGCATTAGAGTACGCAATAACAAAAAATAGTGCACAAAAAAATATCGCATAAATCAAAAACCTCTTTTTCATACATAGAAACCAATTAACACAGTATTTAAAGTTTATTATTTTTTATATGAAAGCGTACGTCATTTTTTGAATAATTTTATAAATATTTGATTTATCATAAGGATATGCCTGAATATAATGACGAGATAAAAGAGATAGAGGACAAGATAGCCAAGACCAAATACAACAAGAGCACCCAGCATGCAGTCGGCTTGATGAAGGCAAAGCTTGCGAAACTCAAAGAGAAAGCAGGATCAAGAGGCTCTGGAACTAAGAAGACTGAAGGGTATGATGTCAGGAAAAGTGGTGATGGGACAGTCATACTTATAGGTTTTCCATCCGTAGGAAAATCCACATTGTTGAATGACTTGACTAATGCCGAGTCAAAGACTGCAGCATATGCATTCACCACGTTGACAGTGGTCCCCGGGACAATGTTATATAATGAGGCAAAAATACAGATACTTGATGTGCCAGGGATAGTCAGAGGTGCAGCGGCAGGGACTGGGAGAGGTAAAGAGGTTTTGAGTGTGATGAGGAGCGCAGACCTCGCATTGATCATCGTCGATGTGAACCAACCAGAACATCATTCTGCATTGCTGAAAGAGATATATGATGCACATATACGTATCAATAAGGAAAAACCTGATGTGAAGATCGTCAAGACGATGACTGGCGGATTGAAGATTGCCTCAACCACTAAGCTGACGAAGATAGATTTTGAGACTGTAAAGATAGTCATGAAAGAGTTCAAGATAATAAATGCTGATGTTGTGATAAGGAGCAACATCGATGTCGATGAATTGATTGATGTGATTGAAGGCAATAAGAAATATATCCCTGCATTGACCATCATAAATAAGATTGACCTGGCCAATGAGCATCAGGTCGAAAGGGTTGTCAAGCAATTGAAAGCGGACCTTGCAATTTCTGCTAAAGACAAGATATACATAGAAAGATTGAAAGAGATGATTTTCGAAGAGCTTGACTTGATAAGGGTTTACTTGAAAGAGCCTGGAAAGGAAGCCGACATGGATGTTCCGCTGATAATACATAGAGGATTCAAAGTCGAGGATGTGTGCAATAAGCTGCATAAAGATTTTGTCTCTAAATTCAAATTCTGCCGCGTATGGGGCAAAAGTTCCAAGTTTCCTGGCCAGAAGCTTATGTTGGATCATAAGCTTGAAGATAAGGATGTTCTAGAGATACATTTGAGATGAGAAAATATATAAATAAGCATTCCTGAGACAATAATTATAGTTGATGCAGGTGATTTTATGGAAGTTTGTCCTAAGTGCAAGACAGAATTGAAGAAAGGTATCAAGTTGAATTCAGGCAATACTACATTTCAGGAATGGAAGTGTCCTCACTGCAATTACACTACAGCTAAGGCGATTGGC
Source organism: uncultured Methanosarcinales archaeon (assembly GCA_964591655.1). Lineage (GTDB taxonomy): Archaea > Nanobdellota > Nanobdellia > Woesearchaeales > UBA9642 > UBA9642. The sequence goes on along the minus strand of CAZQDS010000066.1, from coordinate 3,940 downwards.
GTTAATAAATGATTGCTGTTGATAAAAATGGCTGATAAGATAAAGATTGATTTCAAGGAAATCGGCGAGAAGATAAAGAAATTCTACTATGACACAATAGAATATTTCAAGCATTTGACTACTGACATGATTGTCGCATGGAGTGCAATCGGGGTAGGTTTGGTTCTATTGATAATAGGCATAATAATAGTTTAATAATTTATAAATGCTCATTTTTAAAGCAGGTTTAACTCTCGAGTGAAAAGGAAAAGCTTAAATAGTTAGCTGGATTTACCTTTTTATACACATTCAGGGGGTAATTATAATGGGTCAACAAGAAGTCTATGATTTTTTATGCAAGAACAAAGGCAAATGGTTCACGAGCAGAGAGATCTCAGAGAAATTGAAAGTCTCTATTGGATCTGTGACTATGTCATTGAAGAAGTTGCGTAAGACGAACATCATAAAGTATAAGAATACAGGAAAGAGAAACACATTCATGTATAAGGTCGATAAGAGATAATTTTTTTAATTCATTTATTATAATCCTATATCTTATTTATTATAATTCTACATCAATAGATAAATATAATGATATATCAGAGGATTTTTCTCCATCCTTATTTTCTACTAGATATTCTAATGTGCCATATACCGAAGTATTGTCTGATGGATACAAGCTTATTGTCGTCCCATATACTTTTGCATCACCACTCGTCCAGTATGGCATATAGTATAGTTCTGCATATATGAAATCTGGTGTGGGGACTTGAAGATAAGCGCCTGCGCCGAATTCTTTGAACCATCCTGATTCCTTGTCATGCCGCACGATTATGTCACCTATTGGCCCTGCTTCAAACGGATAGTCTTCAGAGACAAATCCTGATACGTCTTTTGCGATCAATGAGCTAATGTAATGCTCATCATTGATTGTCTCAAGGTAATTATATGAATAGACTTCGTATGCGATCTCTCCCCTGAAATATTTATCGTAATACCTGCTATATTCATTCTTGAAATCCTGCGCCATCGTCGCTGCCGTCAATCCTAGGAACATAAGCAGAGTCTTCAAACCATTTACCATTTGAGAATGGAAACAAATTCTTTTTATAAAGGTTATTGAGAAGAGGCATTGATAACATTTTTAAATCATGGTTTTATTCTTTATATAATGGTTTTCATAACTTTTCCAGATGGAAGCAAGGAAGAATTCGATGATGGGACAACTTGCATGCAGGTTGCTGAAAAGATATCCCCAAGATTAGCGAAGGAAGCCATTGCTGCAAAAGTTGATGGCAATGTCGTTGATCTATCATTCAAGATTGATTCTGATTCACAGATACAGATCCTCACAGGCAAGGACCCTGAAGGATTAGATACAATAAGGCACTCATGTGCACATCTGATGGCACAGGCACTTCTAAGAATATATCCAAAGGTTAAGCTCACCATAGGCCCTGTCGTCGAGAATGGATTCTATTATGATGTCGATTCTGAAAAAAATTTCACTCCTGAAGACTTGACTGCCATAGAGAAAGAGATGGATAAGATAGTCAGGGATGACCTGGAAGTTTTCAGGGAAGAGATTTCTAAGAGAGAGGCATTGAAGATCTTTGCACTCAATGAGTATAAAATAGAGATGATTGAAGAGATGCCTGACACAGAGAAGATAAGTATGTACAAGCAAGGGGAATTCTTCGATCTATGCCGTGGCCCGCACGTCCCCAGGACATCAAGATTAAAAGCTTGGAAATTGACTAAAGTAGCCGGCGCATATTGGAGGGCAGATGCAAAGAATAAGCAGCTTCAGAGAATCTATGGCGTCGCATTCAATGAGAAGAAAGAGCTTGATGCATATTTGAAGATGATTGAAGAGGCAGAGAAGAGAGATCATAGGAAATTAGGACGTGATTTGGATCTTTTCGAGATACGTGAAGAAATCGGCCCAGGGATGATACTTTGGCTTCCTAAAGGAAACATAATAAAAGAAGAGCTTGAAAAGTGGGCGAAAGAAACAGAAAAAAAATGGGGATATCAGAGTGTTACGACGCCATTGATAACAAAAGAAGGATTGTTCTATACGAGCGAACATCTTCCACATTATACTGAAAGCATGTTCCCGCCCATGATTATTGAAAATGAAAAATATTACATTAAACCGATGAATTGTCCATTTCATCATATGATATTCAGATCAAGACCTCGAAGCTATAGAGAACTGCCACTAAGAGTTGCAGAATATGGGTGGTGTCACAGATACGAGCCTTCAGGAACATTATTTGGTATGATGAGAGTCAGGGGAATGCAAATGAATGATGCACACATCTATTGTGCAAAAGAACATGCCGTACAAGAATTCATAGATGTGATAAGACTTCATGAATATTATTATAAAATACTTGGAATAACAGATTATTGGATGGAATTGTCATTAAGAGACCCGCTGAGCGATAAATATCATGGCGATGAAGAAATGTGGATAGAAGCAGAAAATCTTATGAGAGACGCCATGGAGAAATCAGGAGTCAAATATAAGGTAGTTATTGGCGGAGCAGCGTTCTATGGCCCTAAAATAGATTTCCAGATACGAAGCGTCATAGGAAAAGAATTCACTGCATCCACTAATCAGATAGATTTATTCATGCCTGGAAAATTTGAGTTGAAATTCACTGGACAAGATGGAAAAGAGCACACGCCAGTAGTCTTACACAGGGCCCCATTAGGGACTCATGAGAGATTCATCGGATTCTTAATCGAACATTTCGCCGGTAAATTCCCGTTGTGGTTGTCTCCTGTCCAGATCGTTTTGATGCCTATAGCTGACAGGCATCTAGATTATGCCATCGCTCTCAAAAAGGACCTTGAATCTAATGGTTTGAGGGTTGATGTTGATGAGAGGACTGAGAGTGCATCTAAGAAAGTGAGGGATGCGCAGATGCAGAAGATCCCATTGATGATAACTATAGGTGACAAAGAGATAGAGAAAAACACGCTGGCAATCAGGACTCTAGATGGAAAAGTGAAATTCGGCGTTTCTAAGGATGAATTCTTGAATAAGGTTCTAGAGAACATAACAAATAAGCAGATACATTTTGATATATGATCATGAGGGTGGTTGTTGGCTTGAACGCGTGAGGTTTCGAGGGTCAGTCAAGCCAACTTATATAAGTATGCATGTTCTTTATATATCCGTTATTAAACCATGTTCTATAGCACAATTCCATAAAGTTTAAAAATCGATTTCTGCCCTTAATCATTATGGGGTACGTATTTGTAAGTCCGAACTGGTTTTTTACATACAGCATAATACTTGAGATAATATTTGCTCTAATAACGCTTATCGTTAGTTATTACGCCTTTAAGGTGTATAAGCTTACTGACAAGAAGTCCACGAAGCTGTTCAGTACAGCTTTCATTTTCATATGTCTTTCATATTTTCTACAGGCGATGCTTAATATCATAATACTGTGGAAGATGGCTGATCGTGTCGTTAGCATGATCAATCTCCGTGATGCGTGGTTGCTGAACCTTTTCGGATTGTATGCGCATGCATTGTTTTTCATTATCGGGCTCATAATATTGGCATACATACAATTCAAGATAGACGACATAAAGATTGCGTTGCTTATGGTTGCATTGGTGGTCGCTTCAATATTGTTTACATCGAACAAGCTGATGCTTTTCTATATGCTGTCGACAATAATCCTCGTATTTATAGTGTCTAATTACTTCTTGAATTACGTGAGGCATAAGACTCCGAATACCCTGCTTGTGCTCGTAGGAATGATATTTTTGCTGTTCGGCGTATTGCATTATTTTTTCGCTGTCGATCACGAAATATATTATGTAATAGGGCACGTTTTGCAGTTCCTCGCGTACTCTATGGTTTTAATAAACTTATTATTGATGTAAAAAAAAAGAAAAAAAAAGAGATAGATTGCAGATAATCTATGATATATTG
>CAZQDS010000065.1:0-5893 GCA_964591655.1 uncultured Methanosarcinales archaeon | reverse complement strand
GCTCTCCTCTATGTTCTCTTTCTTGATATTGATCTTGTCAGCATTCACTTCTATCTCTTTGACTATGTGTGAATGTTCATGAAGCTCTTTTTGTGGAATAATCTTTAGAAGGATACCCTCATTCTCTATCACATACATATAGAATCCTGTCCCCCCTTCGATATTAAGCTCTTGCCTGACCTCTTTCGGAACAACTATCTGTCCTCTTGAATCAGTCTGTATGATTTTAGCAAATTTCTTCATTTTAAGCAATATTACTGATTTTCAGCATATATTTCTGTTAATCATCTATTATATCAAATTTGATACAATAAAAACATTACATCAGAGCATTTATCTGATATTCAGTAGAATTGATTGAAGTTATATATAAATATTTTGGAATTACGTAATTCTAAAGCCCAGAAATATGAAATATTTCTTATGTTTTGATTATCGTTAAAAAAACAAATTAACAAATATATGACCACTATTTAGTAGTTAATATTAGAAAACTTTAAATATTAGATATGCATCTCAAGATGATATGAAAAATTACGAATGTTTTGATTCCGAAGCAGAAAGAAAAGATATAGTTAAGATAGGTGAAAATTTAGCAAAATATCTTTTCAAAAAAAAAATTAACAACATAATATTCATCGACCGTGCTGCAAGGCCAGGATATATCGCATTGATCAAGTCATGGAATAAAATATTCCCAAATACGCCGAGGCCAAACATATATTTCACCAATCCTGACGGATATACAGACTTTAGGACAGAAAAAAAGATTGCGCAAGAGTTTAATAACACATACAAAAACCTATCAGCAAACAAAGATGCGAAAATACTTATATTTGACGTCTGCATGCATACTGGAGAAACAATAGAGCCACTATTGACATTTCTAAAGAAAGAGGGATATAAAAATGTATTTTTAGGTTTGTCTCAGCCAAAAGACGACGATTGCGACATCAAGAATAATTTTTCGGCATTGAAGTATGAGCCGAGCAATTGCTGCTATCCGTTCGATAGAGATCGTCTCATAGAGAGAAATCTTAATAGTGTACTCTCAGAACGAAACTACGATAGAAGAGAAAGAAGAGATTCTATCCTATTAAGAAAGGAAATATCTAGTTTATTTTGATGCTTGATTTTCAAGCGTTCTCATCCAAGAATTTTTTCAATGATGTGAGATCTTTTTTGTCTGCATCATAATGGTATGATATGATGCCTAGTGATTGCGCTGCTTTCACTGCTGCAGGATTATGCTCGAAATACACTACATCTTCTGCTGTCAAATTGAAATGTTTGAATAGTTTCTCGAAGTATTTAGGGTCCGTCTTGTTCGGCTTGTGTTTTAATGTATACACTTCGTATCTCGATTTATCCACGCCATACGTGACCATCTCTTCATCATCTGCATTCGTCACTACGATCTTCCTGTTAGGATACTTCTCCAGGAGCTCATGCATCTCTTCGAATACGCCTTCTCCTTCAATTATGTAAGTATCGACTGCATCAACAAGTATTGTTTTCATGATACTCTGAAATCAGCGAGATTAATAAACTTTTTTATGAGAATGATTGATTTTTCCATAAAATTCTTATATTAGTATCTTTTTTATACTGTGTGAGGGGTTTATATTGAAGGATGTTTCAGAATATATTGATGCTGCGCCAAAAGACGCTCAAGCAAAATTGAAGCAGATGCGTACAATAATAAGAGCTGTCGCTCCTGACGCAAAAGAGGGATTGAAGTGGGGGATGCCCGCATACTCGCATAAGAGGATCCTTGTAATGTTTGCAGCAGCAAAAAATCATATAGGATTCTATCCTACGCCAAGCGCTATCAGGGCATTCTCAAAGGATCTTTGGGGATTCAACACTTCAAAAGGCGCAATACAATTCCCGCTCGATAAACCATTGCCTGTTTCATTGATAAGAAAGATGACTGAATTCAGGATAAAAGAAGAGAAAAGTAAAGATGTAAAATGGAGAGAAAAATGAATAATAAAATCACTGTCAGTGCCTTAATTGATGCACCTATAACAAGAGTGTGGGAGTGCTGGAGCAATCCCGAGCATATTACTAGATGGACTTTCGCGTCAGATGATTGGGAAGCGCCATTTGCAGAGAATGATTTACGAATAGATGGAAAATTCAAGACCAGGATGCAATCAAAAGAGGGAAATCAAGGTTTTGATTTTACAGGGACATATACTGATGTAAAAGAGCATAAATTGATAGAATACTTAATGGATGACGGCAGAAAAGTATCTGTACAATTTGAGGATATCAGCAGTCAGACAAGAGTTACAGAAACGTTTGATCCGGAGAGTCAAAATCCTGCAGAGATGCAAAGGGATGGCTGGCAAGCAATCCTTAACAATTTCAAGAAATACGTCGAGAATGGAGGCCAAGATGAGGAGGATAGATATTAACGAATTGAAAAAAAATAGCCAGAAAACAACATAAGAGGTGAAAGCAATGAACCTAAAAAACAAATATTTGTTCAATACGATAAGAATACTTTTTGGACTGTTCATGATATTCAGCGGAGTAAGCGGCCTTATGATTGGACCGAATGCTGAAGGTGTACCGGAGCCTATGGTGCAGACGACACAAGTATTATGGAATACAGGAATATTCCAGTACATAAAAGTGACTGAGATAGTCGCTGGCGTGATGCTTGTGATAAATTTCCTTCCTGCGCTGGCAGCGATATTCCTTGCACCTATCGCCATAGGGATAATCATTGTCAATTCTTTGACTGCTCCAGATTTCGTGATAACAGGAGTGATAGTCGCAATAATAGAGGCGTATCTAGGATACGTATATTGGGATAGATATAAAGCATTGTTCAAGATGAAAACATAAGAGGTGAAAATATGAAATATGTCGACGGATTTGTATTAGTTGTGAAGAAGAATAAATTAAAGGATTATAAGAAGATGGCAGAAGTCGGTGGGAGGGTATGGAAGAAGCATGGCGCTCTCGAATATTTCGAATGCGTCGGCGATGACCTGAATCCGAACATGGGCCCCATCAAGTTGCTTACATTCCCAAAAATGGCAAAGGCGAAGAAAGATGAGACTGTCGTTTTCTCTTTCATAGTCTACAAGTCAAGGAAGCATAGGGATCAAGTCAATGCGAAAGTCATGAAAGACCCGTCAATGAATGACCCGAAAAACAAGAATATGGTGATGCCCTTCGACATAAAGAAGATGGCATACGGCGGATTCAAGACGATTGTTGAGAGGTGATTGATATGAATAAAGTCGTGCATTTTGAGATACCGTTTGACGATGCAGATAGGGCAGTAAAATTCTATAAGGAATGCTTTGGATGGAAGACAGAAGAATATCCTGAGATGAAATACACCATAGTGCGTACCGGTCCTGTTGATGAGAATATGATGCCTGCACACCCTGGATTCATCAACGGCGGGATGATGAGAAGAAAACAGATAAGGAGTCCGGTGATAACAATAGAAGTCCCTGACATCGATGCTGCATTGAAGAATGTGAAACAGCATGGCGGAAAAACCCACACAGAAAAGATCACTGTAGGAAATATGGGATATTCTGCATATTTCGAGGACAGCGAAGGCAATGTCATCGGATTATGGCAAACCATGAAGATGTGATTCACCAATTTAACTTCATTTTTTGTCCTTATAGAACTTCGTATAATGGGGATGCAGATCGAAGTATGTGCATACTTGTATCATGTAGTTCCCTTGGCCGTCATTGTTCAGCTTATACACGCATCTCCTTCCACCGAAATCCATCTTGAAGAAGAGTCCTTCGCCGAACTCTGCACTATATTTCTTGTACATCTCTGTCTTGACTTTCTTGAATCCTTTAGATACCCATTTCTGCATACGACCTCCAGCATATGGATTGGATTCTAGCAATGCAGTAAAATTATTGTAGTCTTTCTCCCTTGAGAATTTCTCTGAAGGGAGTATCTTCACATTGTTCTTCTTTTCTGTTATCGATTTTATGAATGAATTTATTTTCTCTGACGATGAATATATGTCTGTATTGAATGAAGGGAGTATCCCTGATGCTTTTGCAGGATTGATGAGATCATATAAGTGCTCCAACGATTCTATGTAGCTTAATTTGTATCCGTTCTTCAATGTCAATATTTCAGGATTGTTCCTCGTCAACACTTTCAGCTCTTTCTGTATGCCGTAGTTCTTGAACGTGTTCTCCAATGCATTTATGAAGTCTCTTGTAACTTCTATGTCATGGAAATCCATGATTTCTTTGGCATTCGCGAGCGGTATTTCGTATTTCAATAAAAATTCAAGGGTCTTCTTATCGTATATTTTCGGGACGTATTCCTTATTTATCGGCACACTATTTCCGACTTGCTCTCCTGAAGGAGTCACTTCTTCAATATTTGCTTTGGGCTTATTTGATACTGTCTTTTGCAGCCTGCCGCGGGTTATCTGTCCATCTAATAATTTCATCAGATTTTCTTCTACCTGCGAGTCATCAAGATACACATCTTGTCCGCTCTTAAGCCGTTCTATCAAGTTTAAGTTTTTTTGAAGTTCCTGCGTGAGTGATCTCGCGTAATTCAGGCTTTGATTAGATAATGAAGTTTCCGTCTTTATTTGTGAAATAAATTGCCTATGTTCCGATATTACTTCATGAGTGAATTTCAGGAAATCCACCGTATCAGGTTCTATAGTTCCTTTTTCTATTTCTAATTCGATTTTTTCAAACAATTTCGCGTATCTTTTTCGGAAACTATTCCAATCCTCGTTTTCCCTGAACCTCATAAAATTTCTCTTCAAATACCCGTTTATTTCGTTAAGATTTTCCATCGCCTTGGATATAAATCTATCCTCGTCTAACCAATTGTATGATATGTAGGCATTTATCTTGCCAATAACGACATCACATGTAGCAAAGTATTTAGCTAAATCAAGTTCTTTATATGAAGACACGTTCTGTTTACCTAATGGTATATCTCCTAATATTGAGCCATCTGAAATGTTTGCATTCATTATATGTGCATCTATGTCAAAGAAAGAATTTAATATGGCCCCTTCTAGGTCATTGTTCGGGAATCGTTCCCTGAGATAATCCCTATAACTATCTCCGATTACTTTCTTTATTCCTGATCGGTCCAATAGTGTATTAAACACTTTTTGAAGCAAATCATCTAACTTTCCTATCATTAAAATTAGAATAAAAACACTCTTTAAAAAGTTTACTACTGTTTAATAACATCATTTTTTGTTATTTTTTCTCTTCCTTTGATTATCCCGATAGCGATTATACCGCCTGCTAATGCAGTCACTAATTGCAACACACCCATCGCTGTCAAGAAAATTGCAGGAATCGCTCCAAGGGTCACAAGCAACAATGCAGATAAGAATAAGAATGTCGCTTTCAATCCTGACGCGCCTATGACAGAAAATATCTTGTTCATCTTAATGAATTGCAGATGCTTATATGCATATGCATACATCGCATTTCCGACCCAGATGAATGGCACCAGGTAAAGCAAAAATATCGTGTATGTACCGAATATCACTCCAGCAGTCAATACGCCGATGCTCGGCAATAATATGACTGGCAATAGCTTATATCCGCGAAGATATGTCGCACCCAAAATCAGGTAAGCGTTGACGATTATGCCGACGAGCCATTGCGGATGTCCTAACATGAAAGGCAGGAAGAATGCCAAGAATGCGTAAAATATCATCTGGATATTCTCTTCTATGATGCTTACATCGAACAATGATTCATTATATATCTTGTTTACATATTCGTTTTTCATTTTCATTCTCCTTATTTGTAACCCTTCTTACTATAAGTAGTGTGCAACAGCTCGTGCGCCTTCTCTGATCCGAACTCGCCGAGATATTCTTCATATACTTTTAATGCGG
>CAZQDS010000064.1:0-6041 GCA_964591655.1 uncultured Methanosarcinales archaeon | reverse complement strand
CCAATCATACAGGCCTTTGGAGCCTGGGACCCCAGTTCGAATCTGGGCGGGGCTATCCGCAACATTTATAATATTGTATGATACTAAATCGATTGGGTGATGTATTATGAAGAAGATTATTTGGCCTGGTTTATTGCTTGGTCTGATTATGCTTGTAGTCAATATGGTTGTGAGCTATCTGTTCATGCTCATCCCTAGTGTTAAGGCAGATTATGCCTCCAGTCTTATGAGAAGCTGGCAGGATCCTATAATGTATGCATTCTTCCTGTATCCGTTTATCTTAGGGATAATATTTGCACTTGTTTGGAATAAAGTCAAGAGCAGTTTCAAAGGAAAAGAGAGAGGATGTCATTTAGGTTGGATGTTTTTCTTGATAACAACAGTTCCTGGGATGTACATTACATATACTAGTTTTACTTTGTCATTCCTGACAATATTGTCATGGACTGTTTCAGGATTGTTCAGTGCAAAGATTGCAGGATTCTTGCTCGTAAAGATGAATCCGTAATCATTTTTTTATTTTTTCTCCCTGAATCTCCACTTCAAATGCGTGTCTTTAGAAATGCCTATTCTTTCTGAGGCAATTATTTTTGGCGCATATCCATCATCAAATATTTTGAATCGATTGCCAATCACTGATCCGTTGTCTTTCTTCGTTATATTTAATCTTCGGCATAATTTTCCTGGACCATCACAACCATCCAAATCGAGCGCCCTTATCAATACAGCGCCAGGAGAAGTATCTGCCGTAAAGTTCAAGCAATGATACATCCCATAAATGAAATAGACGTAGACATGCCCGTATGTAGTGTACATGAGCTCACTTCTTGGAGTTCTCTTGTATGCATGACTTGCCTTGTCTTCCTTATATGCTTCGACTTCTATTATCCTTGCCTTAACATCATCTACTTGAAGGATCTTCCCAACTAACTGCTTAGCTACCTTGACAGTATCTTGATTGAAGAACTCCGGAGTTAATCGTTTCATAGAAATATCTTATTACATCAAGATTATTAAATTTTTTCACTATTTTCCAGGAGAGTGTTTCATAGCAATATTTTTAAAATGACATCATGTACGCTCTTTTATGTATTATCCTTTTTATTGGTTTAGTGCTGATTTTTTTAAGAATTTTATAGTGGATACAGGCAATATCATAGTTTTCGATGATAAAAAAACTTTAGAGACAATATATGGCAGGCCAACCTTGTTCTTGGCTAACCATACCTCATCAATGGATCCGGCGCATATACATTTGGCGTTGCAGAGAGAATTCCGCAAATATAACATACCGATGAAAAATCGCGCCGTCAGAAGCATAGCCCGGGATGATTTGTTCTTGAAAGCTGGCAGAGGAAAACTTGCAAATAATGTTTTTAACTCATTGCTTGAACAGTCTGGATGCATACTTGTCAAAAGGGTTGACAGTAACAATACCAAGAAGAGAACGAAATCATTTTTTGATATAGCATCTACATTGAAGGAAGGTGCGCATATACATGTCTATCCTATGGCAGGGTTCAGCAAGGATGGAACTATCGATTATATTAAGAATCCGGATTATATATTATTTGACCAGGACATCTTGAGAAAGATCGCTAAAAGGGTCGATGGTGCATTTATACAATCAATCCATTATACTGTCGATCCTGTCTATGAAAAATTTCTGGTAAGTCTCGGCAATCCTAAGTTTTTAACACAAGATATCAATTATGATTTCCTTAAGGACATGTCTGAATGCACAACTATTACTGCATTACAAATATTCAGCGTTTATAAGGATATCGCATCCAGGAACAAAATAACTATAACAGATGAAAAGAAATCAAAAGATATGAATAGTATTGTCAAAATATTAACTGAAAAAAAATTCCGGGTATATACGCCTGGCGAGCATCTATATGAAGATATAGCTACGCACTATGAAGACTGCGCTTCAGGAAACAAGAAACCATACTCCATAAAATACGGCAAACAATGGTTAAGGATTGATGATTTTGATTATCAAAGAAACCAAATCAAACATTTAAGCATAGACACTATTATCAATGGGGTGCTTCATGAACATGTTCATTAATTGGATGCTCGTTTATTACATACCATTATTCTTAGTATTATTGATAGTCAAATTTTTTAATCTAAAGGCCGGCTCAATAAAAAGGAATGTGATAGTCCATTTATTCATCATATTGTCTGTAATCCTGAATATCATTATGATGCGTGAAAAATTCCCAATAATAAACAGCTCATTCTATATGACATTATTCTTTGTATGCATAATAGTCAGTATGCTGATATTAGGATGGTTTGGAGCTATTTATTCACTATCTGTAATAATTCAGGAATTATGCGTTCTTATGACTGCATTCCTGATATGGCAAGAACTGCCTTTAATATTGGTTATCTTCATGATAGTGCCATTTTTTGCGCTTTCACACTTAATGCAACCTAAACATTGGAAGATAAAGATAGCACTCACATTCTTATGGGGGTTATCCACTATATTAATATTCTATATACTTGAGAATATATATCTCAATATTGCGCTTCATCTATTGTTTGGGGCTATATTCATAAAGATAAAGATATTATACCCTCATTCTGAGTTCAAGATACTGAGATAGAAAATGTATTACCGGTTAAAAAAATAAAAAAATAATTATAATTTTATCATCTTTGCGAATGAGCCGATGATTGGGATCTCTTTCATCTCATCAGATAATGAGTATATTATCCCAATGACCCATGCAACCACTAATAATATCCAAAGTATTGTCGATATGACCCATCCTACGAATGGTATCATCATGAATATCCATGATGCGATTGAGAATATCACCCATACAATGAACAATATCAAGCCCTGCTTTGCATAGAACATCGCATACTTATCCTTCTTCTGTGTCGCATAGACTATAATGAATCCTATCACTGTCAAAAAAACTCCTAAAAAAGCAAATAGTTTGCTATCTTTACCCATAGTATCACCCTACAACTATGAGAAACACAGAGGTATTTAAATGTATCTATGAGTCTATCTATAATATCCGCCACGCGCATATCCTGGATCCCTTATTAATGTGAATACTTCTTGGTTGTCGACTATCCTTTTTAGGACTATCCTGTTCTGCATTGCGCCCATAGGGATATCTTCTGGGAATAGATCATCGCATATGTGTAAGGGTATGTAGTCATCCATGTTAATCACTTCTGTATGTTGATTGTGTTTTTTTTATTCTAGTATAGCTTTTTGGAATTTAAGAGACACCGCGGCTTCCTACAGGGTTTTGGTGGGGTGGTGTATAGAATTTAGATATCGTAGGAAGCTGGGCTCTTTTGAATGTAATCAGCGTTTTACCACAAGGGTGTGTGCTGCTGCAGGTTTCTTCATCTCCATCAACCATAACATGCCTATCCTCATCATGTTCTTGTTGAACTTATCTGAAATCTTGTAAGTCTTCTTGTACATGTCATAATCAATCAATCCCATGCTTTTCATAGGAGTCAATATCCTATCATAAAACTGTCTCTTATTGTAGCTTAGAGTGACTCTCTTCTTCTGGCCGAATTGGTTTGTCTCTTCATCAATCAGCTTCCCTTCGTGCAATGCTGTCGCGAATACAGACATCTCTGTCTTTCCGATCTCTCCGCCATGCTGTTTCATTTCCTCTATCAATAGCTTGGCTACGACAACTTGCTGAGATGTTGCGAATATTATCTCATATATGTTGTCTGGAAGGTTATATTGGTCGAATAAGATTGTCATAACAAATAAGAATACTAACTAATATATAAATGTTATGATTTAGTATACTAGTTTAGTGCCTTGTGCTTAAATTATTGATAACAGTATACAAAAAAGTATACTGAAAACGAATTTACACAAAAAAATAAAATTACTTTCTAGAAGTAGTAAATCACAGTAAAGTTTATAAATATAAATAAATTACCCGCAACATGAAAAGCACCCCTTCATTCATTATAGCATTAATAGGATTTCTAGGATTAACTGTTGCATGCAACGAAATTACCAAACGAACCGAACAAAAAATAAGAGAATATACTGCCAAGGACAGTGTTCAAGTCAAAGAAACACTAGTAAGAGAAAATAATGAAGAGAGTGTAAATAGAGAATTAGATCTCAAATACCCAAACGGAGTATATCTTAGAGCTACAGACTACTATGATGATGGAACAATTGATAACGTGGTAAATATTGAGACATATCCTCCTGGGAAAGTGAAAGTTATTCAGGATATAGAATATGACAAACAATTTATGGGAATTCCATTGAAAGAAAACATAGAAAAATATTTACCACGTGACAGGCTTATTCATAAAGGAAAGTCAAGAACATACATTACAGATGATAACATAATAATCACAGAAACAGCAACAGAGCAAGGAAGTCAATTTGATCTATTTTACAATAATGGAGTCCATTTCAGGGTTAAAGAATCGTATGGGAAGATTAATTCAATAGATTTGATAAGCAATCCGCAAAAGGTAGCAATGCTAAATAAATTCCATCCTGATCAAGAATTCATGAAATTGCCTCAGGACTTTGAATTAGAAAAATATTTTTCTCAAGAATGGCAAGAGCAAAAAAACGAGAATAATCCAAAAAGAGAAGGAGTGGTTTTCAAAACCAGATATATACCTGCAATTAACAAGGGATTTTTAGAAAAAGATGAAGAAAGCAAGTTCATTTTTTCCATAGATTCTGGAAAAGTAATTATAAATGTTCTAAGTTCCTCATCAAAAAGTTTGGAGGACATGGCGTCATCGTTAAAAGAAGGATCTAAAATACGGTTTGAAACAGACAAACAATACACCAAGGCACGAAGATACTTGCTTAAAGCAGATGAGATAGAAATATTCTAAAAAAAACTAAAAATCTCACTCATAAAACTTCTTTATCATTTCCTTGTACAACAGACTTACTTTCAATGGCCAATGCTGTGGGAAGCATCGATAATAATTATTCCACGCATATCTTTCATCTAAGAACACAATGATCCCTTTATCCTTTTCCGAGCGAATACATCTTCCTGCAGCTTGTATCGCCTTAGTGAATGCAGGGAATAAATAACCATAATCCCATCCCTTAGAAAACTTCTTATCATAATATTCAATCAATGATTTAGTCTCAAGATCTGGCTTCTGTAATGGCAACCCGACAATTATTACCATCTTCAACACTCCAGGCAAATCAATACCCTCTGCAAAGCTCCCACTTATGACAGCAAGAAGCACGGCCCCCGAATCCTTGTATTTGACAAAATTATCCAGGAATTCCTGCTTCTCCTGTTTCGTCATGTCAGGCTGTTCAGAAAAGACAGTCTTTCCAGTCAAGACACTAAAGCTCTTACTCACCTCATCGCGCAGATAATAGCTAGGGAAATATATCGCGACAGATCCCTTGACATCCATGCTAATATCAGCAAGAGTCTTCGCAATCTCTTTATACTGGTCAGGGCTTCTTGCCTCATACTTTGTTGTAGTCTTAGGAACAATCAAGTTCAGCCTATTCTCAACAGGGAACGGACTCTTCAAAGTCAATTCTTCAGCCTCAATGCCGAGCAATTCCTTATACATCGAAGTAGGAGTGAGCGTCCCAGACATCAATATTGTCGAATAACTCTTCTCAACTACTGGTGAAGCGATTATGCTAGGATCAAGACACCTATAACTAAGAGTGATCATCTCACTCTTATCCCTAAGCTTCTTTATGGACAATATCCTTGTGAACCCTTCATCCTGACCGAGCCAATATTCTAAGAAACCTGCAATGCTGCCGACATAAGAGAGGTTCTGCTGTTCCCTGATGGCATTCGCTGCAAAAAACAATTCAGAGACAAGCTCATCATATCCATCAATCCTTTCAATATCGGCTATGAATTGCTGTTTTGAGATATATCGCTCATTATTTTCAAGCCTATAAGACTTCGCTTCAGTGAAACTATTCAATGTGACATTCAATGCAGCAGAATTCTTATCAAAACGAGTCATTTCAGTGCTCTTCAAGCCCTCAACATACT
>CAZQDS010000063.1:0-6358 GCA_964591655.1 uncultured Methanosarcinales archaeon | reverse complement strand
TGGTTTACCGCAGAAGTATCGAAACAATATAATAATTCATGGTGACGAAAAACCTCAGGCATAACAATAAATTGATGAAAGAGATAAAGAACAGCAGAGAGAAACCGGAATTGATAACTAAATTCGCTTTACAGGACAGGGATGCATTATGCATAAAGACCATTGAATTGTTCATACTATTCTATTCTAGGATTGCAAGGGATCTCGCATTGAAGACATTATGCACTACCTTAGTCATAGGCGGGGGCATCGCTCCTAAGATCTTGCCTGCAATGAAAGATGTGTTCCTTGGCGCATTCCTGCAGCATGAGCATATCGAAGCCAGGAAACTGCTTGAGGACATGACTGTAATAGTGCTTACAGACCCTGATATGACAATTTATGGCTGTTATAAGGCTTTAAAAGCGTAAATTTTATATATCCTGCTAAAATAGAAATATTTATATATGATTGAGTAACCTTAGGATAGTACCTAAATGGAGGAGATGGAAAATGGTAGGATTTTTCTCAAAAATAAAAAAGTCAATTAAGAAGGATTCATATGATGACGATGAGGGCATGGATGAATCTGAAGAATACGTAGAACTTGACACTTCAAAATCTGGAGATTCTGGACAGAAAGTGATAGTGAAACCTTTCGTCCTTGAAGACTTCACTGATATCAAGCAGATACTTGATGCTTTAAGAGAAGGCAATACAATATGTCTTATAAACATAAGGCCTTTGAAAGAGAAGGACTTGATTGAGCTGAAGAGAGCGATCAACAAGCTGAAGAAGACATGTGATGCAATAGAAGGAGACATTGCAGGATTCTCAGATGATTATATCGTCATAACGCCAAGCTTTGCAGAGATCTATAGGTCGAAAGGATCCACAGCAGAGATAAAGGCAGCAGCAGACGAAGACGATTAGATTTGTAGTTTTTTTACTATTTTCTTTCTTGAATCGATATATCTTTAACTATCTTTTCTATAATAGATTTTGCGCCACAAATAAATTTATATTATGTAAGATTTATCTATGATCATGCCACACATCCATGACAAGATAGATTTCACTGTTGAAGTCTTCATTGTATATAAGAATAAAGTATTATTGAGGATGCATGATAAGTATCATAAATGGCTTAGTGTTGGCGGGCATATCGAGCTTGATGAGGACCCTGTTGAGGCCGCATTGCGCGAAGTCCGTGAAGAAGTAGGATTGGACGTCGAGATATATGATGAGCATGGAGCCAGGAATATAAAGAGCGATATGTACAAAGAGCTTATCGCACCACAATTCATGAACAGGCATAGTGTAAACCCAAAACACGAGCATGTAACATTAGTTTATTTTGGCAAGGTTAACACAGACAAATTCACGCTTTCAGAGACAGAAAAGACTGAGGGATGCAGATGGTTCACTGAAGAGGAACTTGAAGACCCAAAATATGATGTTAAGGATGACATAAAAAGGTATGCCTTAAGTGCGCTTAAGAAACTTTCTGATTGCTAGAATAATTCTAAAACCATAATATATTTAAATCAATGACAGCAGTGATGCATTATGACTAAACCAGAGGAAGTTATTGCAGGGGAGATGTGCCCGTTCTGTCATGAGAAGAAATTGGTATTGATGGACATGAAGAAAGAGATACCATACTTTGGCGTATGCTATTTGTTCTCTATGGATTGCTCAGGATGCGGTTATCATAAGGCAGATATTGAGGCAGAGAAGGAGCAGGAGCCATGCCGATATACTATTGAGATTGACTCTGAAAAAGATATGAGCATCCGCGTCGTCAAGTCAAGCAATGCGACGATAAAGCTTCCACACGTAGGGAATATCGAGCCTGGTGCCGTAAGCAACGGATATGTGACAAACATCGAGGGCATATTGAACAGGATGATGAAACAGCTTGAATCAATACAGAACAATGAAGAAGAGGAAGAGGATGCACGTAAGAAAGCAAAGAACATGATCAAGAAACTGAAGAGAGTCGTATGGGGCCAAGAGAAACAGAAACTGATAATCGAGGACCCAACAGGCAATTCAGCGATAATCTCACCAAAAGCAGTCAAAGAGAAATTGAAAGTAAAGTAAGAATTCTAAAAATATTTTATCTATAACCTTTTATCGGCAGGTTCCTTCTGGACCATGAATTGATTATCCCCCTCTCAGATTCCAACAATGTCATATTTCCTGCTACTGATGCATCATAGATGGCTATATCTCGTTTTGTCAATTTTGCTTTTTTTGTCGTTTCTTCAATGTTTTTTATTAAATAAGTCAATCCATTTCTTTCTGGCGATGTATGTGGGTTATCTGTCTGTAATAGGTCTCCATTCACATATACTTCTCCATCACCGTTTCTGTCCATCATTAATTTTGAGAATTTTATCTCTGTATTCTCCCATTCTTCGCAGATTAAGATAGTGCTTGGCCCGACTGTAACTCCTCTGATTGTTCCGAATGGTAAGATATCTATTAATCCATCCTCTTCCTTCAATGCTTCATGTAATTTTGTTGAATATGAATCTTTTATAGAATTATTATTGTCGACAAAAGTTTTCATTATCTGATTATAATTTCTTTCGACACCCTCATAAGTATGTTTGTTCTTATCTATTATGTCTCCAGGGAGAAATCCATATTCTTCTAAAAACATCGCTCTTCTGATTATTGATACTTTTGCATCCTCCTTTTGTTTATTTCTTCTATTTATTGTTTTATATAATGCTACAAGCAATTGCAAAAAAGATTTGCCTGTTCCTGCATCTGCTCTTACGGTTTTTATGTGTATATTATCGTCTAACAATAAATCTATAAGCAATAATTGTTCTAGGTTTCTAGGTTTGAATCCGAATAGTGAAGTATTACGATATGCTATAGGAACTAGCGCGTCAGATTTGATATCATATCTTTTTATAAATCTTGGTTCGATAGAAAAGGGATCTTTTGTCTGTTTGTCCCTTGTTTTTTGGATGATTTTATGGACCTCTTCATTAGGGAATACCACATATTCATTCGCAATCAACTGCGCGGCCCATTCTTTGTCTATACTTTTTATAGGTATTACCAAATCAGGTTTTGCGATTATGTCATTCAAGAATTTTCTACTTATATCATTCACTATTCTATTTCCTTTGCTTAATTTTTCTGGGTTTGCGCTGTCTTTTCTAAGATATTCAGCATCCACATCATTCAATGAAGCCACATTAATCATGTTTTTATCATTAGTGATTAGTTTGACCTCTTTATCCTTATTCAATTGCTTAAGTTTTTTTGCTAAACTTATTATCTTAAGATCGTTCTCACCTATTTTTGTTTTATACACCAAAGAATTCTCATCATAAGAATTAGAAATGTAAAGCTTACCTCCAAATTTTGTTCCTTCATCATTTAAAGGCAGATCAATCCCCGTATCATGTTTATATCCATTGTTTAGCAATTTATACAGATAATCTGCAAACTGTCTTGCTTCCATGCCTATTTCTGGGTGTTTTTTTAATTTATCAATCTCTTCTATGACCACATCTGGCATCACAATTACATTTTCTTTATCCTTTAGAAAATCTCGCATGAAATATGTGTCATCAAGCGCGATATTTGTGTCAGGGACAAATATTTTGGCCAGTGTATTATCTGTCATAATTAGTCCTCATCGGAATTCTTGGTATACAGTATTTGCTATTCTTGTAAAAAACTCAAATTCTGATCTTAAGTATTTGTTCATGTTTCTTGACGAAGCTTTATCAGTGGTGTATCCTTTGTTGATGTAAAATTTTTTGAAACGTTTCTCTACTTGTTGCCCTAAAATGTTACAGAATTCTTTTTTTACATCTCCTGAAGGCACGTTGCTTGCTATTTTCAACGACATGAAATATAGGCTTTCATGAGCATCTCTTATTTTAGAATTAATCATTGGTGTTGAATCAAGTATTTGTATGTTTTCATTTATTAACGCGTTTAATTGGTCAAAATTTTTTTCAGAATGTTCTGCAAAATAATTCCTTATTACGCTTGAAGTCTTTAATTTGTATTGCGGGTCGGTATAATAATCTGCATCCATCTTTATGATGCTGTCCATCGAGAGTATTAATGGTATTGTAAGGATTGTGGTGCCTTCGAACGTGTTTCGTGTTTTATTATGTGATATGTTTTTCTTTAATGATTCTATCATGTCATAATTAGTCATCATCTCTAGGTTTTCCATTATCACTATCCCCAACTGTTCTTAGAAAATCCTAATTGATTATTTAAATGTTTCTATTTAGAAATAGTTACTCTTTCTCGTGTCCATCTTTTTCCTCAGGGCCTTTATCTTTCCGAAATCATATATCTTGTCCTCTATTATGTACACTTCGAAATCTTCTATGTCCTTCAGGTATGGGCTCAGTAATTTTTCTTTGAGTATGTCTGTGCCTTCCAATAGCATGTTGCATGACGGCGTCACTATTAATGTCTTCCTTTTGTATTTCCCTTTGAGGAAGCATTTATATCTTTCTGACCTGTATCCTGATGTTATTGAGATGCTCGGATGCTCGTGTCCTATGATTATTGTCTTTATCTTCTTGTCTGTTGAATGCTTGTTTATCACATCGCCATGTGTTATCAGTATGTCATCAATGATGTATTCTTCGACCAATCCCGCGTCCGGTATCAAGAATTTCAGTATCTTGTCATGATTGCCTCTTATCACTTTCACTTCCGCTTTTTGCTTGAGGAATAGCATGAAATCTTTCAATGCATATTTTTCTTTTGCTGAAAGCCTGCCGAAGCTATGCACCAGGTCCCCGTTTATTATTATCGTCTTTATATCCCTGCCTTTCAACGCTTTCTCTATCATCAACTGCAGCTCTGAGAGGTTGCCTTTCGGGATGAAGTATCCTTGCTTATGCAATGATTCCTCATATCCTGTGTGTATGTCAGATATTATGAGCGTATCTTTTATTATGAGAAAAATGTCTTGTGCTAGAATCTTTTTTGTAAGGTTCATTTCTTTCTTTATTTCTTCAATTCCTTTATTCTTTGCTGCAGGAATTCTATTGTCCTGCTGTTGTTCTGTTCATCCATCAATTCGCCGCATTCTGGGCATTTGAAGTTGAACTCCATTGCTTTCTCGAAGTCCATCCTTGTGCATGCATTCTTGCACATGTAGAATGTCGCGCTTGATTCCTTCTCAAGCCTTTCCTGCAGTTTCTGCAGCTTGTTCTTCTTTATCTTTTCATCAAGGAACGGGATGCTCTTCTCGTTGAAGTCCCAGTAGCATATATACCATCCTTTTATCTTGTCTTTTTTTCTTATGAATGATAATATGTTCTGCTCGAACAGCTTGTATAGAAGGTTTCTCGCCTTATGTATCTCCATGTCAAGGTCATTCGCTATCGTGAACTCTGAGACTTTAGTCTTTCCGATCAAGTATAGGACTATCGGGATGCCTTCTTCACTCACCAATTCTCTTACGACATTCTCTATTTTTTCTTTTCTTTCATTCGTTATCTTTTGGAATTTCCCCTTTGGAGCATCATCTACTTTAGGTTTCTTCTTTTCAGACAGTTTTTTCTCTGCTTGTTTTTTTGGTTTCGATTGCTTCATTTAGCTCCTAAACTATCACACGCAAATCCTATAAGAACTAATGTAGTGTTCTTATAAACCCCCTACATCAATTCCTGGGGAGATGCCTTTATAAATTTATCGCTTTTTTAGCCCTTTTTTCATGTCATGTTGTTACTTTAAAGAAGTTATAGAAATGGGGGTTTTTTGAATAAAAAAAGTTATAAAAAAAAATTATGGATTAATCTTTCCTTTTCTTCTTGCTTTTCTTTATCTCTCTCTCGAGATCCAACTCGTCAAGCAATTCCTTGTACCTGTTTCTTATTGTTACTTCTGTCACTCCTGCAACATCTGCGACCTCTCTCTGAGTCCTTTTCTCACCGTTCATCAATGCCGCAACGTATAATGCTGCTGCAGCGATCCCTGTAGGCCCTCTTCCAGATGTCAACTCGATGCCTTGTGCAGATTCTATTATCTCCACTGCCCTGCTTTGTGTCTCTGGACCGAGCTTTAATGTCGACGCAAATCTTGCGATGTAATCTGATGGATTGCTTGGCAATATCGTTATGCCTAACTCTCTTGTTATGAACCTGTATGTCCTTCCTATCTCTTTCTTCTCTATGTTTGATGCTTCTGATAGTTCATCAAGAGTCCTTGGCACATCATGACGCCTGCATGCAGCATATAATGCTCCTGCAACGACTGATTCCATCGATCTTCCTCTCACAAGCCCTTTCCTTACAGCAAGAGTGTATATCCTCGATCCTTCCTCCTCGACTGATTGTGGAAGCTTCAAGTAAGATGAGACCCTCTTCAATTC
>CAZQDS010000062.1:0-6930 GCA_964591655.1 uncultured Methanosarcinales archaeon | reverse complement strand
ACAATAGGACTTGTTTGATGTCATTGACCCTGAATCCTTCATGGATATGGACTCGTGTATATTCCTGGATTGACTCAATCAGCTTCAATTTCCTGCTTGCGGGTATAGCATACTTTTGTGGGCCAGGGAACTTTATGTGCGGTTGATGACCTTCTGACATTAATATCTTGTTATGGTATTCTATGATCCTTTCTGAGTATCCCTTCTTTTTCAACACATCACCTATCGCCTCATAGGAATACCCATCATTAAGCTTCTTAAGGATATAGTAAAGCACCTGTTGATCAGGACTCTTCAATAATTGCTTCTTGAAAACCGCTGCCTGCTTATTTATTTCAGGAATCACTGTTGTCGCAATCTGCTTTCTTGCCGTAAAGATAAGTATCCCAACAAGCAACAGTCCAATAAGCCACAATCCATTGCCTGGCTTTGTATCTTCAAGGACGACATCTCCTGTGATCTCGTTAGAATCGAACTCTTTAGGCTCTTCAACATTGACAGATTGTACAGTCATCTCTATTTCAGTATCTTCGGAGATTGGCGGTTCCTCCTCAACGATTGGAGACACTTCTTGTTCATTAGTGATTACTTGTTCATTAACAACAACAGGCTCGCTTAAAAGAGTAATTGGTGAAGTGCTAGTGCCTCCTCCTCCACCGCCTCTTCTTGGCTTCTCTTCTACTGGCTCATCAGGAACGGCTATAGGCGTAATAGTTATAGTGTTTGATTGTACCCATGAACTATAATTCCTTCCATCATGGACTCTTGCCCTGCACTGCCATTGATCATCATTATTTAGATTATTTTTGGTCAATGGTTCTGTGACATCTCCTGACCTTTGATTATTCTTGGTCACTGTCGTACTTAATGCTCCATTCTTATACCAATGTATTGAAACGTTCATATAATCATTATTAGCATCATTTATGTTAAGCCTACACAATATATCATTATTGACAGTGCTGTCATAACTATACAAACTGATAGAATCCACAATCGGTGGGGTGTTCGGTTGTATTGTGATGGTTGCTGAATTGCTCCATACGCTGAAGTTCTTTCCATCATATGACCTTACCCTGCAATACCAATTATCACTATCCTTTAAACTCGTTTTCGGTAAAATGTTAGATATTGTTGTCTTGGGGTTCTGGTTGTTTATGTAAATGGTCCTATTAAGAACGTTATTCTTATACCATTGGACTGTAGCATTGAGCTTGTTATTGTTAGGATCATCAATGTATGCAGAGCAGTTTATGTCATTATTTATGGTGTTATCCTTGCTCTTTATAGAGACAACAGGTGCTATCGGAGGCTGGTTTATCGAAGAGTCTATTATCGTGACATTCTTTGAAGAGACCCATGAGCTATAATTCTTCCCATCATATGATCTCACCCTGCAATACCATTTATCATTGATATTTAAGCTTGTTTTTGGCAAGATATTCGACACTGTTGTTTTCGGATTTTGATTGTTCACATAATTAGTCCTGTTCAAGACACCATTCCTATACCATTGATAACTCACATTGAGCTTGCTGCTATCCAAATCATCAATGTACGCAGAACAGTTTATATCAGAATTTGTCGAATTATCCTGACTCCTTATATTGACAACAGGCGCAATCGGCGGCTGATTCACAACAACAGGATCAACAACAAAGTTGCCTATTTCAATTTCTTGGCTTTCAACAAGCTTCATGCTATATGATTTGATATTAGAAGCAATAGTTGCCCCGGTTTCCTTATTCCTTATATCATTATATAGTCCCCATTGGCCAGCGCCATTTTTAATTGAAAAATTATATGCGTTTATTGTGAAATTTTTTATTCCATTAAAATTCATATTAACAAGGTGTTTGTTCCATGCGGACCCCATTTTTATAGGGTCCTGTTCATAAACGCTAAATCTTGCTTTGGCAGACATTCTTACATCAAGACCATTGCGAGTATATTCGTTATCGTATATACTATTATCATAATTATCGCTTTTGGACCAAATTGCCGTATCTAAATCAGAGAATTTATTGTTGTGGATTTTATTGTTGTTTGCATGTCGTGTGCTAATCGCTCCAACATTGAGAACGACACCCGAATCAAAACCGCCTATGAATTCATTATTATACACTTCTATATTTGAAGCATCAGCTAAGTGAACACCGTAAGCATCTCCTTGTGTTCCCGCAAGCTTACTTATGGTATTATCATAGATTTTTATGTTTTTTATAGTCCCTTCACCATTTATTTTCACTCCGCTTGCGCTCATATTATGTATATAATTGTCATGTATTATCCCGCTTTGCGCAGCTTGGTTTGAATCATACGCGCTCACATATATTGCATGGCTTCCTATCGCTCTCTCATAATAGTCTCCAAAGTTAACGAAGCGATTATTGCTTATATCAAAATTTGATTGTCCATCAACGAATATTCCTGCCAGTCCATCGCAACGGGTAAAATTATTATTCATAATTTTGGCGTTTTTCATTAATTCTTGAGGATTACTGCCATAATTAGTCAAGGATACACATGTAGAATACCCTCTTATATTGCAGTTCTTTAACGTTATTCCATTTCCGACTAATGAGATGCCTGTCGTAAATTGTGTGTGGAAATCGCCTTGAATTACTGCCCCATCACAATCAAGAACAATATTGTCTCCGCGCACTTTTATATTGTTGCTGACATCATTTAAAGTATATGTTCCTTTGCATATAACGGTGTTGCTGCTTATTGTCATCCCTTCTGTCGGCGTAACGCATGCAGCGTAGACTGTGTTTGTGGCTATTGTTAAGATTATTAGTGCGAATATTATCACAAATACTTTCTTCTGCAATATAGACGTATTACTCATATTCTGTTGTAAAGACCTATAAGAAACGGGATTATCCCCACCTAACTCGTTCTTGATCTTTAGTTGCTCTTTTTTAGACTTAAGGGTAGTGAAGCATTTATAAAATTTATGCATTTCTAATCGCCTCCTTTATTAATGCCTTAGGATACCCATTTTGTAGTAACACGCCTATTATGTCTTTTTCTTTATATCCCATATTCTTTTGTTGTACAATATACGTTTTTATTGAGAGTATGGCCTGTTTTTGTCTTTCTTTCGGCACATGACGCTCTATTTTCTTTGTTTTTATTGGTTTGAGATTATTTCTCATCAATATGTGGAAATGTTGGTCAATTTCGCTTTGTTTATAGTGTTTGCTTAGTGCTCTTCTTATTGCAGCATATGAGTATCCTGTTTGCAATGATTTTATTATATAATCATCCAATTTATTATCATGTGTTATTGGAGTTTTTATTCTGATGAATATTAATGAAATGCCTAAGAACAAAATTGCTGATATTAGATACACTCTCCAATATTTTTCCAAAACAGACACTTTCTTCGGCTCTTCAATTATTGGTGGCGAGACTTCTTCTATTATGGGCGTGGTGTCTTCAGCTGTTGGTTCATCTACTGCCTTTTGTGGAGTCTTATCTATGATTGTTGTGTTCTGTGTTACTGTTTCATTATTTTTTTTAGGGTCCTCATCTACAATTACTGCACCGCCTCCACTACTACTACCTCCACCTCCTCCGCCACCTGAAGATTGCCGCTCTTCATCTATTTCAACACTATTAGACTGCACAATTGTCGTATTTATACCATCTGTCGCAGACACTTGACAATACCATGTCCCTGCCTCTTCACTTGTTGTTGCAGAGAATGTTCCATTAATGCCTTGATAGACTGCTGTGTCCGCAACTGCGTTATCTTTGTAGAATAATATTGTCATATTAACTGGCTCATTCACTGTTCCGCTGCACATTAATCCAGCGCTCAAACTGACTGTAACTATTGGCATTATATTAACTATTGTTTCATTGCTTGTTTCATTTACAGTTTCATTGATGATTACTATATTAGATATTCCTGAAGTAATATTTATTCCATCTGTCGCCGTTATGTCACAATACCAAGTGCCGTTGAATCTCTGCGTTGATGCACTGAATGAACCATTAGCTTCTAAAGTCACAGTATTATTTATAGTATCATCTAAGTAATAATCGATTGTTATGTTGCTCAACTTATTGATTGATGCTGAGCAATTCAAGTCATCAGATAAGCTGATGCCGCTGATTACTGGAGCAATATATATTGTCTCATTTGTCTCGTTGCTTGTCTCATTCAGTATTGCGTTGATTATCACTGTATTGCTTGTCACCCAATTGCTATAATTCATTCCATCATAAGCTCTCGCTCTGCAATAATGTGTTCCAGTCAAATTAGTCTGCACATCGCTAGATGCAGTCACAGTCCTATCCAAAGTGCCATTATAATACCATTGGATTGTCGTAGTGAGCGAGTCCCCATCGGAATCAGATGTTATCGTTGAGCAATTCAAATCCTGACTCAATGAAACACTGATACTAGGCACATTATTGGCTGGCTCAGGATCAGCAACGAAGTTGCCGACAATCAATTTATAATTGTTTGAAAGCATAACAGAATATGTATCTACATTTGATGCAATTACCACGCCATTAGAGACATTCTTGACATCATTATATGGATCCCACACGCCATCATTATTATAAATCGTTAAATTGTAAGAATTGATTGTGAAGTTTTTGATGCCGGTGAAATTGGCGTATAATATATATTGTCCATATGAATATCCCACTCTCACACTATCAAGTTCTGATATGCTTATGTTGGTGTTTGCGTTTATCCTAAATTCTAAATTGATGCCAGAAAAATCGTTATTGAACGCATAATTGTTGTAGGTGTTGGACTTTGACCACACGCCATAATTGAGGTTCGTGAAAGTGTTGCCATAAATCAGATTGTTGTTTGCGTAATGTGAGACATTCGTTCCGACATTTAAAACAATTCCTGCGTCATATGGTCCTATGAGCTGATTGTTGAATACTGAAATATTCTCTGCATCTGCTATATGGACTCCATAGTCATCTCCTTGAGTTTCTGTAAGTGCGCTTATTACATTATTATAAATTTGAATGTTCCTTATTGTCCCATAACCATTTATTTTCACTCCGCTTGCGCTCATATCATATATATAATTATTATAGACGTGGCCTCCTTGAGGTGATTGGAATTGATTGTAAGAACTTATGTATACTGCATGGCTTCCTATTGCGCGTTCATAATAATCATTGAAATCTACGAAACGATTATTGCTTATGTTGAATTCTGTTTGACCATCGATGAATATTCCTGCCAACCCGTCGCATCGAGTAAGATTATTGTATATTATTTTGGCACTTTCCATGAGCTTTGCAGGCGTAACGCCATAATTTGTTATAGATATACATGTAGAATATCCTCTTATGTTACAATTTTTAAGTGTTATATTCTCGCCAACTAAAGAGATTCCTGTAGTGAATTGTGTTGCGTAATCTCCTTCTATTGTTGATCCATTGCAATCTACAACGATATCATCTCCTCTTATTTTTATATTGTTCTTATTGGTGTGATTCAAATAATATGTCCCTCCACAGAATGTTGTGTCGGTGTTTATGTTCATGTTCTCATACGGCACTACGCATCCTGCTTGTGTTTCTATTTGCGGCTCTTCGATTGTGCCTTGCACTTGCCCGGGTTTTTCTACAACAGGGACGAGGATTGGTGTTTCATTGTTCTCTATTAGTGTTATGTCTTTAGGGCCGCTTCTTGTGGCCATTCCTGTTATCCCGCTGTCTGATAAGAATAGTACTGCAACTAACACCAGCATCACTGATCCGGCAATTATCTGCCATTCAAATGTGTTGTATTCAGCTCTTTTTTCCATTATTTATCATCCATATATTCTTATAACTACGGTTTAACATTGAAGCGATCTGTTTCAGTGAGTATCCTCTCTCCACTAAGTGTGATATCAATGAGTGCAATGGCGGTTTCCTTGTTGAGAATATGCTTATGTCTATTAGCAATTCATCTTTCATCGCAGGAAATGGTTGTTTCTGTTTCTTTATTGCCTTAGAATAAGTCACCCAAACGGTCCTTTGGTCCCTGTTGATTATTTTCGCTATCTCTGCATAGCTTAACCCTTTCTCTTTCAAGTACTTTACAATGACTTCTGATGCTGCTAATCTGCCAGAGAATAGACTTATGGGGATCTGTGTTATTTCACGTGTCCTCTTATAATCATGTATGAAACGCTCCAATTGTGTGAGAAGGTTCTTATCGTCACTACTGAGAAAACTAGACAGATTACTTAAAAAATTGGATTTTTCCGCAATATCCTCCATCTTAGTATACCAATTGGTATACTAATATTTAAATATTTCTATTTCTAATACAAGAAAATAAGTAAAAAGTACAGAAAAATAAGTATTATATTAAGAAAACCCCTTCTTTCCAAGCAGTCTTCCAGATTATAATCCGTTGATAGACAATCTTGATATATGATGCAAGTGTCAGCTTGAAATCAAGCCAAGTGAAACTGCCATACTTGAACAATTGCTTGAACAATGGCAAAAGCACTAATGGAGGAATCAATATCTTGATTATGTTCTCTGGATACATCACTCTCCATTTGATAAAACTTTTGTCTAAACCGTCCTTGAACATATAGACTCTTGATGATGCCCTCTTCGCAGAATTAATCAAGCTTTTAACATTCCAGAATTTTCTTTGATGGAAAACGATCATTTTAGGACAGAAAGGAATCTCTCCATGCTTCTTTGCTTTGATTATGAATTCTCTGTCGCTGTGATACACAAATTTCTCGTTGAATCCGCCTAATTTTTTCCATATTTCATGCGTTATTGCGAGATTGCACCCTAAATAATGGCCGGGCGTCTCTACAGTTCCTGGAGGCTTATCAGAAATAGTCTGCTTGAACCCTTTATGGACATAATATGTAAGCCCTTCTACACCGATGCATTTGTTTTTCTTGAAAGTCTTAAGCCCTTCTTTCA
>CAZQDS010000061.1:0-6969 GCA_964591655.1 uncultured Methanosarcinales archaeon | reverse complement strand
CATCTTTGAGATCTTCCTGAAATAAATTGCCACATTCTTTATGTCTCTCTTCAATAATTCATCTGCATCTGTCGCATCAACCATTGTCCCTTGTGAGAAGTCTATGAATACTGGCTCTTCATTATGGTTTAGGATGTTGAATGGACTTAAATCTCCATGTATCAATCCTTTCTTGTATAGTTTGTGCATATTTTCGATTATTTTCTTGAAGAATTTCTCCGGATCTTTAGGCGGGTGTCCCTTCAATTCTGGTGCAGGGTCTGTATTGCCTATGAATTCCATGAGTACAATATTGTCTTTGAATGCTATCGGTTTAGGGACTTTAATGACTTCTCTTGCAAGCATCAAGTTTCTAAACTCTCTTTGTGTCCATGTGAATATTATCCTACGCTGGTTTCTTGCTGTCCCTACATATCTCGGGTCTGCAGTAAGATAATCATACATCTTGTTGAAGTTGCAATTCTCTAAACGGTATATCTTTGCGATAATTCTTTCATGATCTTTAGTTGTTGCAGTGAATACGTTCGCTTCTTTTCCCACACTTACAGCAGCCTCAAGCTCTTCAAAATATCCCTGACTTGCCATCTTGAAGAGTAATTTTCTAGAATGCTCTGAGAATACGTTCCCATACACTTTCCATTCTTCTCTTGCCATAAAACATATAGAAAATGGTTTGTTTAATAAAGTTAATTATACTGATATCAAAGGAGCATTCCTCTCAGAATATGATTTAGGATAGAGTTTGAGATCCAGAACCTTTTGATGAGTATAGGCACTAATAGGAGATAACAATATGGTATATTCTTCTTCTCTTCCTAAATCGTTCAACTGTTGTCCTGAAAGCAGGTTTAAATTTATGCAATCAAAACGACCCCATTTTTTTATGTAATTGTCGAAAAATTCCTTATTGTGGAAATGCATATCTCTATTCTGATAAAAACCATAAGAATATAACCCTTCAACAGTCATTATTGGAAATTGAAGATTACTTATGTTAAAAGGCTTTTCAAAGAGCATGGCACAATAATCTGAGAAATCGTGAGACACGAATTTTTCAGAATCATGTATTAATTTAAAGATATTCTCTGCTTTTTTATGATGAGCTAATCTATGAACATCTATAATTTGTAGACCTATTTTTGTTTCAGTTAGTTTGGCTGAAGCATATATCGGTTCATTCTTTATTGTATAGATTGCAATATCACTCAACAATTGTGGATTACTAGTAATATATCTTCCTTTCAGAAAATCTTCAAGACCGGGATTATTGTTCATAATCTCCATAATGTTTGCCATGACGTGAGAAAACCAAATTCATTTAAATAGTTTATCACTCAAAAATAAGAAAAAAATTAAATTCCTTTACAAGTCATCAGCTGTCAATACTGTCAATCTTGTGCTCTTGACTTTTGAGTCCATTGCGACCAAGAATTGCACATTGCTTCTCTCTGCTGCGTTCAATAATTCTTGATCTATTATGTCATCAAGTATCACTGCATACACTCCTGAGCTTAAGCTCTTTATTGTGCTTATCAATTCTGATGACGGGATCTTTCCAAGGACATTCATCTTGTCATCTACCATGAATGCTGCTCGCGTCCCTATCAAGTCTTCCATGCTGTCTCCGAAGAATTCAACTTCCTGCTGTGTTGGTTTCTTTGGCGCAGATGCAGGTCTTGGCTGTTGCTGCGGAGGCATTGGCGGCCTTTGCTGCTGCTGATGCTGTGGTGGGCCATGCTGATGCTGTGGCGGTCTCTGCTGTTGCTGCTGCGGCCTTTGTGTAGGCATTAGCGGCTTTGTAGGCTTCTTCACACTGAATGTGTCTCCGCTCATCTCATTGTTTGCATTGTCCGTTGCATTCTCTGGAGCATTATCCTTCACCCCAATCTCTAGCTTCACTTGCTCTGCTGCAATCCTTGCTCTCAAGCACTTATGGATCTCTTTCTTTGTCAACTCTTCAAGCTCTTTCCCATCAGGCGCTCTTGTCACGAAGTCAACATCTGTCACTGACAATATCTCTTGAACGATGAGGTTTCCACCCCTGTCTCCATCAACGAATACTGTCACGGTCTTCTTCTTGCACAGTTCAACTATTGTTGCTGGAACACTCGTCCCATTGATTGCTATCGCATTCTTGAACCCATTCTTCAGCAAGTTGATGACATCTGCTCTTCCTTCTACCACTATGATCTCTGCTGCCTCTTCAACATCTGGACCTGCTGGAAGCCTCTCTCTTCCATACTCTGTTATCTCCATGACCCTGACTGATGCTGCAACTTCTTCTGCTATCTCCTGAGAATTAGGCAATACTGCATCTGTCAAGTTCCTTAACAATTCTTTTGCTCTCTCTATGACGAATTGTCTCTTGCTTATCCTTACATCTTCAATGCTTTCTACACGCACTTTTGCATTGCAAGGACCGATCCTTTGGATTATCTCTAATGCTGCACCGATTATCGCTGTCTCTGCCTTATCTAAGCTTGATGGCAAGACTATCTCTCCTTTTGTCTTCCCGCCTCTTGTATCAAGATTTACTTCTATCCTTCCTATCTTTCCGCTTCTTTGAAGCTCCCTTAACTCTAAATCTGCACCTAGAAGCCCTTCTGTCTGACCGAATATTGCTCCTATGACATCAGGTTTGTCTACAACTCCATCGATCTGTATGCTTGTATGCACGATATATTTTGAACTTACCGGGTTTATCTTCCCCATCGTAATCACTCCCATTACTACACTAGTTTTTACTAGTTTGTTTAATCTTCAGTGCATAAAGTTTTAGAACAAGCTCATCAAAAAGGTAATTTATCTCTTACTAATAGCCTCTTTTACCATTTTAATCATGAAATTGATGAATATGAACTTGTCCTCTTTTATGACTGTCAAGCATTAAAAAAATGCTTGTTGCCCGCACCACTAACCCCTATGTTCAAAGCTTGGCTTCGCCGTAAGCTCCCACAGGTACTCTCTGTGTCGGGCTGAACGTGTAAGTTTGATTAGGACCTACACCGAAAAAAGGGAACGCTTATTTATATTTAAATATTGTGAAAATGCGTAAGCAATTTCAGAACTTAAAAATCTTTGATTTTTAAAATTGTGGAAAATAACTTTAACAAAAAAGTGTGATGAATGTATGAGAATCTGCTTCTTTAATGAAACCCTTTTATAAATCCTTTATAAATATTGTGCAAGATTTCTCTTGATGTTTTCTTAGTATTTCCTTTTAATAACCTATTAATAAATGGCTGCTAATAGTATGGTTATAAAAAATCGTTGAGGTGATTTTTATGACAAGACAAGAATATCAGGAAATTCTGGACATGAAGGAGGAGAGGATATCTCTTTGGGAACAATATGGCATCGTTTCGGAGGTGGGAGCATGAGGTTTGAGCCGAAATATAACAGGTTGCGTGTTTTAGACTTCTATGATGAGGATTGGGTGATTGACAGGAATGGAAATCTGATAATGAGAGAGGACACATACACGAATTACAACGAGCCAATACCCATGCAGACTGTTAAGATGAAAGACTAAGCTGATATATCAATTATGCATGTGCTATGCTCCATAACAGCCTTGCATATACTTTGAAAGAATCGGCCACTTCCTGATTTTGAATTACTACTGAGAATGATTTTCCTTTGTTTATCCCGATTGTGACTGTGTCTACATATATTTCCATCCATGCATGTGTTATCAATCCTTCTGGCATGTAGCGCACTTCGCTATGAGGAAAATCTTTAGATCCTTCTCCGAATGGTTTACGCGCATATTCATTATATAGATAATGACAGACAATCCCCTGTTTTGATCTTCTAGTATGAAATTCTTTAAAGTATGCAGTTAATCTGTCATATGGTGTTTTTGCTATGCCGATAATCCACATCTCCTCTCCTTTTTTCATTATCTTTAGCGATCTTTCTCTGGCTGTTTGTATTCCTTTTAATCCATCATAGACTTGTGCCGTTTCATCTGTCACATGCGTCTGTTGCTTTATTTCAAGTTCGGGTATTACTTTCTGAAGCTCTTGCTCTTGTTCTTTGAGGATGTCTTGTTTTTCTCTCAAATAAACAAGCAACCTTCCAGGATCCGATGCCTTAAAATATTTAGTTTTATTCTTCACAATATGAGAGACAAGGCCTTTTTTTGATAGCCTATCAAGTATATCATAGACTTTAGAAACAGTAACTCCGGACTCATAAGCTATTGGGCCTGTTGTGCTTTCGCCGATATTGTTCAACGCCAAATATACCTTAATCTCTCCCTCTGTCAATCCCAATTCTCTCAATGGCCCAGTATTCATACAATGTCTATTTGTCGTCTATTATTTAAATTTTATTATTATTACCCCATAAAGGGAATATTTATATTCCCCCCTTAAGGAGAATAATATTTATATATTTTAATAACTATTCAATAGTAACAAAATAAAAAGGTGATAAAATGACAATAAACGAAAAAATAAAGGACTTCGGATATACAATAAAAAGAAACGCAGGAAAAATAATTGTAGGTACGATATTGGCGACCCAAGCAATAATAATAGGACTACAGGACTATAAAATAACAAACATGCAAGAAACATACAGAACAGAAAATGAACAAAAAGATAAAATTCTTAAAAATTCCCTAGAAAAAATCCTCACGCCATTAACAGCATCGATGTTGGGGAAATATAAAGAACTGAATAACACGTGGGCAGAATATGAAAAATTGAACAATACAATATTAAAAATGGAAGAAGGCAAGTATAATTGGAACAGTATGTCTTGGAACAAGAATCTACTAAAAGACCAAAAGTATATCAATCTCAAAACAGAAAGAGACAGCATTATAAGTAAATACTATAAGATGTGCAGAGAAGAATACCATCCAATCTATAGTGCCAGACAATTAGCCTTAGACATGAAGAGCGGATTGGAGAACTAGCCAATCTTCCTTAACAACACTATAAACCCAGAATGTATGTTTGAGAGTGATCTTGGCCTGACTATTTGACCTTCGACTTTCCAGTCTCTCTCAATGATCTCTATTGTTTTTAGGTGTAAAAATTCTTTCGCTTCATTGATGAATTGCTGTGCTTGAGTTATCTGTGGGCAGTACGCGATTAAGAAACCTCCATGTTTTATTGCCATGTTTGCTGCATGTATGGCCTTCCAGGGTTCTGGAAGGTCTAGCAACAGCATGTCTGCATTCTTGACAGGGATCTCTTTGTAGACATCTGCCTTCTTGAATTCAATGTTTTCTAAATTGAAGTATTCCGCATTCTCTTTTGCCTGTGCAAGATTCTTCTCATTTATGTCAAAACTATGCACTTTCTTGACATGTTTTGCTATGAAACATGCTGCTCCCCCCGATCCTGAGCCTGCATCTATCACTGTTGAATCTTTGCCTATGCCTGTCTCTGCAAGAATAAAACCTAAATCCTTCAATGGGATTGTTTGTGCTTGTTTTTTTATTCCCTTGTATGAATCGATGAATGATGCCTCTATGATATGGAATTCTTTCCCCTTATTGCTCTTTATCTTCCCGCCTGTCTTCTTTAAGTCTTCTGCTTTAAAGACGCCATCTGAGCAATGATAATCCTTAGAAACATCCTCTATGAAGTATAATTTTTCATCTTCTAAAGTCCTTTCTCTATCATCTATCTCTTGCTTATGCGCTTTTCTTATCAGGACTCTTTGTATCATGATCATGAGAATTCATGGTTGTTTTTGAAGTTTGTGGTATACGACAAGTAAATATGTTATTACTAATTAGTGATAATAAATCGTAAAATTTATAAATATCTGAATATGACATCAAGTATGACAGACAGAGAAATAGTCATACCGCGAGAAAAGGAATACTATGATTTTGTAGACATACCTCCATACGATTACGACTTCAGGAACACCAAAGATATTAACACTTTCAACAGGCTCATGCTCAGCCCCATTGAAGAGCTTATGATAGGCATAACCAAGAATGTAAACAATTCCCTCCACCTGACAGGTCTTGTCGAATTGGTCTCACCTGAAGATAAAGATGGCAACACTATTAATGACAAAAATTATGATACACTTTTGTCCAAAGTAGGAAAGGAGGACTACAGCATGCCTATCCTTACGGAAATAATGGATAAGGACTTGAAATATGGGTGGAAGAAAGGTGATGATCATTTATTATTGTATATGGCCTGGTTGAAGCACAATAAGGTATCTAAGTATCTAATAAATAAAATGTTAGAAGCAGGAATACCGAGAGAGGAGATAATATTCTCTCAGAAAAAGCCAAAAAAATTGCTGGAGAGAGAAGTAGAAGTGAGTGAACAGTACAGGGAGCCATTGAAATATTTCCTTCCAATGATAAGGAATGATGGGTATACTCCTATACTTATACACACACATCCAGTCATAAACATAGAAATTCCAGAAGATGTCATGAATGCTGCAAAGAAAGTCTATACTGGCTTAATGACTCATGAAATTAGGGACAAGATTCTCTTTGATACAAGGAAAATCCCTTCACAGGAAGATTTAGAGATGTTCAGGCAGATAGGAGACCACGGAATAGGCGTTTTAATAACTAGAGAAGGGCATTGGGATGAATACTTTGAATTGAAAAACATATTCGCATTCGAAGTCAATGACCGTGTGAAAAGCTTGCCTGTAAGATATTCGATACCTAATGAGAAAGAAACGATTCTGAAGAACATGAAGGAATTCTCGGAAATAATCAAGAACTATAGATAAACTGCGATTAGATTAATGGAACTAAAATATAAGCTCGGTGGGAGCCGAATGATCGCTCATTGTTGGGGGTTTAATGAGAAATAAAGACCACTCGGCACCACCCCACCTCACTGAGTAGGATTTATGTGATGTCATGGAAATTCCCTTTCCCAGTTTTCTTGTATTTCTTTACGCTCTCCTCTCTGTTCTCTTTCTTGATATTGATCTTGTCAGCATTCACTTCTATCTCTTTGACTA
>CAZQDS010000060.1:0-6992 GCA_964591655.1 uncultured Methanosarcinales archaeon | reverse complement strand
ATAAAGCTTGTGTTCTAAAACAGAAAAAATCAGAAAAATTAATCTAAACTCTCAATATCATCAATCGACTCTTCAATCAAGCTAGTGTCGCGATATTCAGAATATTCAGATTCATCGTCAACGATTGTTTCATTGGTAACTGTGATGTTGTTGGCCGTCTCATTTAAGGCGACTGTCTCATTTACAACAACT
Organism: uncultured Methanosarcinales archaeon; assembly: GCA_964591655.1. GTDB lineage: Archaea > Nanobdellota > Nanobdellia > Woesearchaeales > UBA9642 > UBA9642. Next base: position 6,800 of record CAZQDS010000060.1, on the reverse strand, counting down.
GAGACATTGTCAGATATTGTCTCATTCACTCCAACAGTAATGTTCTCTGGCCCTGACACATCACTATCGGTCATGTTCACTATTATAGTGTCATTCTTTGGCTCGACCGGAGTCTTGCATCCATATAACAATATAGTCATAAAAATGAACATCAATAAGATGTGTTTTGAAAATCGAGATTTCATCTTTATTCCTCCAACCCGTCAATAAAGTCGACCCATTTTTCCATTACATTGGACAAGGCCCTTATCTTCTCAGATGTGCTTGGCGAGTTCTCGAATGCAAGCTTTTGCTGCTCTAAATATGATATTATATCGATTGCAGAATCTTTAGAGAGCATCCCTTTGCTCAACATCCTTTCTGCACGGTACTCTAATTCATGTATCCTCAATTTAGCAAGGTTATCGACGTCATCATTCAATGAATAAAGGCATGATGCATCCCCATCACATGAATTTTTTCTTGAAGCGATATTTTTTAAGTCAAGCTGCTCTTTCAGGCAATTATCTGTCCTCTTATAATCATTGTTCCAACATGATTGTGCATCAGAATACCTCATTATGCATTCCTCTTTTCCTGTCTCATCAAGGACTGCAATGCACTCCTCTGGCATGTATGCTATATCAAGCCCTTCAGGAGGATCCTTGTCAAGATCTAATCTGCACCCCACCCTTTGTTTGAGCGTAGGAAAATCTCTACATTCAAGAGAGAGGCTTAATTGTGAAACATATTCGCAATCCATCAATTCTAACGGCATATCATTGTCTGCATTCGGACAGACAGATATCAATTCACATGATCTCATCTGTGTCCCTTCAGTAGAGCATGCACTCCATTCTGTGCATTCATAGACATTCTCTGTGCAGTTCTCTTCTGCATTTACAGAAATCGCACTAATCAATAATACGATTGTAAACAAAAACAGTGTCATTAGCAATTTTATTCTTTTCATTTTATTTGCCCCAACAAGTCAGTAGTAAAATTGGAATATATTTATGTTTTATAAAGTTTATTAAAGAATCAAAAATTTTTAAAATAACTTGGCTTAGAATCCTGAAAAATTTTTCTAGTTTTGAAAACATAAATTCCAATATTGTAACAAATTTTTTTCATATCACTCTTACAATAATATTCATCTAACAAAGGCAAAAATTGCCAATTATCTTTTTCCATTGATTTAAGGACCTTATGAACTAATCCATCTGGCATAAAAAAAAGAAATTCAATATTATTTAAATAATTTGTTATCCAAGAGTAAAAAAATAAACTAGAAAATAATAGTAAAATAATAATAAAATTATACGAACTCTATTCCGAGAACATCTTGCATGCCTTTCTTTCCTGTCTTCTCCTCGACCTGAGTCCGTCCTGTTATCTGAGAACTCTTTACACCAGTGACTATAAGCATCACTCTTACTGCACCGTTCATGTCCTCTGAAATCTGTGCGCCCCAAATTATCCTTGCATCCTCATCAAGCTTCACGGAAATGGCTTCAACAATCTTTTTCGCCTCATTCAGTGTCAAGTCTGTCCCGCCGACGACATTTATCAAAGCGCCATTCGCTCCTGCAACGTCGACATCAAGCAACGGATTATGCAACGCCTTGTCTGTCGCTTCCATCGCCCTATTCTCCGTATCTGACTCCCCTATACCAATAAGTGCAACTCCACCATTGCCCATGACTGCTTTCACGTCAGCAAAATCTAAGTTCACGAGACCCGCCCTAGTTATAAGCTCTGCAATCCCCTTGACTGCATTCGTCAATATCTCATCAGCGACCTTAAACGCTGTGTGCAACGGCAGATCTGGAGCCAATTCAATCAACTTATCATTCGGAATGACAATCAATGTATCAACATTCTTCTCTAGATTATCAAGGCCATACATCGCATTCTCATATCTCCTATGTCCTTCCATGCTGAAAGGTATAGTGACTATACCGACTGTCAATGCACCTTGTTTCTTTGCGACCTCTGCAGCTACACCGACGGAACCCGTTCCTGTTCCTCCACCAAGGCCACATGTCAAGAAGACCATGTCAGCACCTGCAAGCGCACTCTTCAATTCATGCTCCTGCTCATGTGCAGCATCCTCTCCTATCTTCGGGATTCCACCTGCACCTAATCCTTTAGTCAATTCCTTTCCTATCAGAATCTTCTTATCAGCAGTAGTGTATAATAAATCTTGAGCATCAGTATTAAGGGCAATCGTCTCTGCACCGACAACACCGACTTCAGATATCCTGTTTATCGTGTTGTTTCCTGCTCCGCCGCAGCCTACGACCTTTATCGATGCCTTCTGTTTTGATAGCATCTCTTCTAGTTCTGCATCTATTATATTTCTTTCTGATGGTTCTTTAGTCAATTTCGGATTATGTAGTTTATCCATGGTAACACCCTATTTTAGAGTAATAAATACCCTATTTTAAAAAGTTTATTAAACATCTATTTGAACTCGACATCTTTCACTTTTGTCAAGCGCTTTATCTCATTGGCTATAGGCTCATTCAATTCCTTGGGCACTTCGACTCCATAAGTGACTATTGCCTTATCCCCATCCAATTCTACATCCTTGTACGGGATCTTCAAGAAATCGAGCACACCTTTCACTTTCTCTGATTCATCCTCTACAATCCTCTTTATGTCAATATCATAAGTTATGTCCTGTGAAGAAAGCGGATGATTGAAATCGACAATCACTCTTCCACCATTAACCGTCCTGACCACTCCTCTACGATCATCAAGCTCCACTTCAAGGCCCGGAACAGGCTGTATCTTGTTCTTGTGGAATTCCTTTATGGAGACCAACCTGAGGAGTTTTGCGTCCTTCTTTCCGAATGCATTCTCTATGCTTACAGTGTGCTTGCCTAATTTTTTTGCTATCAAGAAATCATCAAGCCCCTTGAGCAATTGTCCTTCACCGACGCAGATTACCAACGGCTTGAACTTCACGTCCTTGTTGTAAATATTGTGCTTTTTCGCTTCAGATTCTATCGTTGTATCAAATACCATCCCAGTGCTGTTCACTTTAGCGATAAAATCCATCTCTATAAAATCCCCTTTCTGAATCATTTTAAACCTCAATGCAAGGATTAGAAGTCGATTTAAAAATGTTTCCTTGACTTCAGAAATCCTATTATCTTATCGACATTCTTCTCGATATTGGATTCATCCGTCGTGTCAAGTATGAAATCATATTGCGAAAGGTCTGAATAATCTATATCGTAATATTTCTTGTATCTATAATTGTCTATATCTACACGCTCTGCGTTCAATTTCTTCTGCTCCTCGACATTATTGGGCCTTTCCTGATTGCGCCATTGCTTATCATTGAATATCCTTGAAGCGCGGACATCTTCTGATGCTGTTATGAACAATTTTATAGAATGTGGGACAAAATGGAACGCGGTCTTTCCTTCTATCACTATATCATCTTTTTCCTCTCCGAGCTTCTCTTGGTATTTATCCGCCTCAAGATCCGTATTAGGATCGGTCTCTCCGAGTATATTGAACTCTTCTAATGTCATCCCTCTTTCTGCAGCCATTCTCCGACGGAGCATCCCTGTGCTGAAGAATTCATATCCCAATCTTTTTGCAAGCGCTTTCCCTATCGTCGTCTTGCCGCTTCCAGGAGTGCCCGTGATTGTGATTATCATTGTATGGATTATTATCAAGAAATATAAAAATCTATCTAAAAAAACGGGATGCCCTAATCAATAGTCAACTTATCCATGCTTATGAGCCTATCCTCTAATTCTGACAATATATTTTGTGAATACTCCCTCAATCCGGGGATGTTCATAGCATTCTTTGAATGTACATATATGGTGTTTCTTCTGTCTAGGATGGTCACACCTAAAAATGCCGCTGCAACTCCTATAGAGACAAATATATTCTTAGTCATAATATATGCTGCAGCTCCTGCAGAGAGGGGATTTGCGATAGAAAAAAATGTCCCGAATGTTTTCAATGAATACATGTCATTATCGAATTTTTCTACTTCTGCAAGCATCTTTTCTGTCTCAAAATTCGCGCGGTATAATCCTTCTACATGCTTGACAAAGTATTTCTGCAATTCAACATTCGTATCGGTATCGATGTCCAGACCATTCACGTATCGCTTCGATAAATGGATATAATCATCAATTGTAGCATATCCATTGTTTCCTTCTTTAGACTTTGTATAGAAAATATCATTAAATCCTTCAATCGTTCTATGCAGATCATCTAATCTCATTTTCCGCTCAATGCATCATATATTTCTTTCCGCAACTGTTTCTCATATTCTTTGGTTCCGACAACAGAGTGCGTCGTCAACCCGCTCGTCCGAATGCCATTTTCTGCAAAAATCACCCCTACCATAGCAACAACCACGCCCATTATTGCTGTAGCATAAAAATTCTTAGTGAATACATATCCAGACATTGATCCTAAAGCCCCTCCAATAGCGGCCCACGCGATTCTTGTGAAATTTGCTGCGCCAGGGGGCATGGTGTATCTTTCTATCTCTGCATTCATCAGTTCTTTTTCGAAATCTCTCCTGTACATGCTTCTTACATAGCTATCGAGGAATGATTTGAATATTGGCTCTTCAGATTCAGATATTTTTTTGTCTAGCTTCAGATGTTCCATGTATTTATCTGATAATTCGACAAATTTATCTACAGTCTTATAGTTCGAATATATGCTGTCTTTGTAAGATGAATAATATTCTTCGAATGTATCCACTAATTCGTTCAATGATTTCTTTTTCATTACGGACAGATTTCTTTATTTATTAATAAATCTTTCTATTTATAACTACTATTAAGTAACTATTAAGTAACTATTAAATAACTATTAACTCACTCTTCTTTCATCATTCTTCCCTTAATAAGATTTATAAATTGCATATTATTCCCTAAAAAAGAACAAAAAACAAAAAAAACAAAAAAAGTGTGATTGTTGAGGGGAATAAAAATGGCTAAAGATTATCAACCGATATTCATTCTACCAGAGAACACGCAAAGGACAACTGGGAAGAATGCTCAAAGAAATAACATAATGGCTGCAAAACTAGTCGCAGACATAGTGAGGACAACACTCGGCCCGAAAGGGATGGACAAGATGATTGTAGATTCATTAGGAGAAGTCATAATCACAAATGATGGGGTCACAATTCTTAGAGAGATGTCAATAGAGCATCCTGCAGCAAAGATGCTTGTAGAGATCGCAAAGACACAAGAAGCAGAAGTCGGTGATGGAACAACAACAGCAGTTGTCCTAGCAGGAGAATTGCTGAAGAATGCAGAATTATTATTAGACCAGAATGTGCATCCTACTGTAATCGCCAAAGGATATAAGATCGCATCAGAGAAAGCGAATGCAATATTAGAGGATATCGCTAAACCTGTCACAGAGAACGATAAGGAACTGTTGAAACAGATTGCAATAACAGCAATAACAGGCAAAGAAGCGGAATCAAGCAAAGCATTATTATCAGAATTATTAGTCCATGCAGTGACAGAAGTCATGGAAAAGAAAAACAATAAGATAACTATCGACAAACATGACATAAAGATTGAAAAGAGTGTTGGCGGAAAAGTCATGGATTCTGAATTTATAGAAGGGATAGTTCTTGATAAAGAGAAATCCCATCCAGGGATGCCTACACAAGTTAAAGATGCGAAGATTGCATTGATAGATTCTGCATTAGAGATAAAGAGCACAGAGATGGACGCAAAGATACAGATAACCGATCCTGAAAAGATGCAAGCATTCCTCGACATGGAAGAGAGGATGTTGAAAGGGATGATTGAAAAAGTAGTCAATTCAGGAGCGAACGTAGTCTTCTGCCAGAAAGGTATTGACGACTTGGCGCAGCACTTCCTTGCAAAGAAAGGGATATATGCATGCAGGAGAGTGAAGAAGAGCGACATCGAACAATTAAGTAAAGCGACAGGTGCAAAGATAATAACAGAGTTGAAAGAATTATCGCCGAGCGACTTAGGTCATGCAGGGATAGTGGAAGAAGTCCAGGGGAAGAATGAGGACTTCATGACTTATGTAAAGAATTGCAAGAATGCAAAAGCGGTGACATTGCTCGTCAAAGGAGGAAGCGAACATATAGTTGCTGAAATTGAAAGGGCAATGGAAGATGCAATAGGAGACTTGATATCTGCATTAAGGCATGGAAAGATCGTTGCAGGTGCAGGAAGTACAGAGATAGAAGTCGCCAAACAATTGCGTGAATTCTCAGAATCATTATCAGGAAGGGAGCAGCTTGCAGTAAAAGCATTCGCAGATTCTCTCGAAGTCATTCCGAAGACACTTGCAGAGAATGCAGGTCTAGACCCTATAGATATCATTGTCGCATTGAAGAACGCGCATGACAAGAAACAGACATGGGCAGGCGTCGACGTGCATTCAGGAAAAGTGATGGATGCATGGAAAGAAGGAATAATCGAGCCGTTGAAAGTGAAGACACAAGCAGTGAGCAGCGCATCAGAAGTCGCGACGATGATATTGAGGATTGACGACGTCATCGCCGGAAGCAACCAAGGTCCAGGTCCACAATCAATGAACCCACAAGGTATGGGAATGCCCGAATACTAATTATATTAATTTTTAATATTTTTATCTCTTTTTTCACTTCGATTCTTCTCGAAATATTCATAACCATTAAATACTATGCTATATTATTGTATATTATGCAGAAGAAAAAGAAATATGTATGCACAGTATGCAATACGCAATGGGAATGCTACGTTTATGAGGAGTTCTCTACACCATTCAGCGTATGCCTATATTGCTTGATGGAT
>CAZQDS010000059.1:0-7230 GCA_964591655.1 uncultured Methanosarcinales archaeon | reverse complement strand
TGAAATTATCAACTCCACCATCACCACAATCTCTCAATCTGATGCTTGTCGGAGTAGTGAATGGCCTATCGAATTCATTGCTCTTTTGCGTTCCACCGGTTGTTAACATTACACTGTCGTTAGTAAATTGAAGGGTTGCATTATAACAATCAGGATCCATAACTTTGGCCTGAGATATTGAGGCACCCCAACTCTTGCCTCCCGACGTTTGTGTTCCTATCAATCCCTGAGCTAAATCATTTATTATACAAGTACGATTAATAGGTCCAACCATGTGAGGAATGCTTCTCACATTCACGTCCACAATTAACGGAAAATTAGAATTGACTGTGCCGATGAAGCTTGTTGTGATATTTATTACTGAATTGCTTCCGCATGTGTTTGTTGCAGGATTGCAGCCGTTGCCTAATGAATATGTGACGCTTGTTATATTATATCTGCATGCATCTGTGTTTATCACTTGACATCCACCTGTGCATGATAAGTTTCCATATGCATATCCGAATGATGAGCATGTTACACTATTATTGTATATGTTGCCATCACATTTCTCTCCAGGGTCTAGCACACCATTTCCACATGATAAACATCCTGTTGTGTTGAATTGACATTGTTGTGCATGCCCTGGAGGATAACATCTTAATGTTCCGCCAGTATATCCTTGCGCAGTACAACTTGATGTGATATTAGTGCCATCACATTGCTCAGGGCCGTTTATTATGTTATCATCACAGCGAGGACCAAGCACAGTTAAGATTCCACTGCAATCATTAGCGCAGTAAGTACAGCTAGAACCATAAGTGGGCGGGGGAGTACATGGTACGCCATTCTGTGCTGACCCGTCATCACACGCCTCATACCCACTCCATGTAAAACCGTCGTCGCAGAATGCGTCTTGACATTCTACACAAGCATCAGTGTTAATATAATTCCCATCTTCGCAATCTTCTGGGGGCTCTACTATTCCATTGTGGCAGATAGCCGTGTCTGCCCATGTACATCCGAGAATCAACTCACAACCCGCTTGACTCTGAGAGGAACATGCAAGGATAGTTCCATAACAATCAAGTTCGTACTCACAGCAATTCTGTGTACCCGGGTCGCAACCAGGCGAACACACACACTCGCTTGGACAATAAACGTTCGCGTTGCAATTATAAACTGACTCGCAAGTATTAGCCCACGGATTACAGGTGGCTGACCCGCATATATTGTCCCAATAGTTGCAAGTCACAGTAGGTGTACCATAACATATAGCGGCATACACATCCGGCAATAATATTAATGAACAGATTACAATAATCCATAATAAGAATAATACTGCCAACCCTACCCCTTTAAACCTCATGCTTATTTCCTTATAGAATTTATTTAAATAGTTATTGAAAATTTCTGTGCTTAAACCGAAATTTTCAATCCAAAGAAATACTTCTGCATTTCTTGGACACAAAATCGAAGATTTTGTTGTTCCAAAAACTTGCTATTGAACAAGTTTTTGTTATCGAATATACCCTTTATAAAATAGTCATTACATAGTGGTTACAAAATAGTAAAATTTATAAAGACGAGAGTATAGAAGAGAGGATGCGCATCAAAGACAGACTTAAGGAATCATGGTATAATACTAAAGATAAATTAAGGTACGCAAAGGACCTTGTTAGGCCAAAGAATCTTGCTGTACTGACTGCATTAACATGGGCATCACTATTCTCAAACGAAACGACAGCACAATCAGGACAAGCACACATAAACGGCAGAGTAACAAGCGGACAAACAAGCCAAGGAATAAGCAACGCAGAAGTGCTATACAACCAAATAACACCAGAAACAGACACAATAATAACAACAACAAACAACAACGGAGAATACAACTTCAACATAACAGACGTAGAAAAAGAAGAAAACACAGAAACAATAGGAGAAATAAAATACTATTGGAACAACATAATAACACCATCAGACGGAACAGTAACAGTAACAAACATACAAGGAAGAAAACTATTCGACCAAGAAATAAAAAAAGGACCAAACACAATAAACCTAGATCAATACGCAGACGGAGTATACTTCACAAACACAAACATAGACGGAATAATAACAACAAACAAAATAATAAAAATAGACGGAAAATACCCGCTAATAGGAGCAACAAACAAACCAATAATAAAAGAAACAAAGAAAAACAATCTAGACAAAATACTACAAGAATACACATTCACACTAGAATTCCGCGATTTAACAGAAACACACCACCCATACATAATACTAGACTACGAACCACTAACACTACCAGCAACATACACATTCAACACACCACTACTACCAAAAGGAGATCTACCAATACCATTCACAAACCCAAGAAACGGAGAACAAATAACAACAAACAGACAAGCACTATTCTTCTATCTAGGAGTAGATTATTTATTATACGCCGCATATAAAGGAACAGTAAAAAAACTATTAACACACTTAGACATACAAGACCTACCACCACAATACACAGAACAACAAATAAGAGACGCAACACTAGAGATACTGACAGAAACAGGACTACCATTAGACAGCATATGGCAAGAAACAACAGACTACATAAACCCAATACTAGTACCTGAATCAACAATAGGATATATATTTTCAGATAGTGCATCAATGGGGGGAACAGATTTGATAATACACGACATAATTAGCAATCAAACAGGGAAAAAAAGTTATCAATTCCAATTCAATACAGACACAATAGAACCACAACACATAAAAAAATTCATAAAATATGCATGGTATGTAGGACTTACCTTTGGAGCAATGCCTGTTCCGGGTTATTGGTCAAGCAACCCGAGAGATACGACAATAAACGAACTAACAGAATCTGAGAGAAGTTTATTCAGAACATTATTCTCTGCTCCTTCGATGGCTGAGACAGGTATCCCCTGGTGGGTCAGTGCAGAAAACATTCCAGAAAACAATTATGACAGGCCAGAACATAAAGCAACAAAAGAGCAACTAGAGCAATTCTTGTCAGAACAACAGAAACCATACGCACTATACTTCAAAAAAGTAGGCGAAACATACGAAATGACAAAGAAGATACTAGAAGAAAAAGACTTAAGATTCAAATAGTCATTTGAACAATTTCTCAAAGATATTCTTAGGCTTCTTCTCTATAGAAGCGAATTCATGTATTAATTCTTCTTGTTTCTTGGAAAGTTTCTCAGGGATATTCACTTTGACTTTTATTAATTGGTCGCCTGATCCTGGATGGTTCAAATGCTTCACTCCTTTTCCACGTAGTCGTAATATTGTTTCTGGCTGCGTCCCTTTAGGAATTTTCAAATCAACTTTTCCTTCAAGTGTAGGAACTTCAATAGTATCTCCAAGTATCGCTTGACCTATTGTTATCGGGACCTCTAATATTATGTCATCATCATCTCTTTCAAAGAATTCATGCGACATTACAGAAATGACGACGTATAAGTCTCCTGACTCGCCGTTCTTGACAGCTTCGCCTTCGCCTTTCAATCTTAATTGTGCACCACTATCCACTCCTGCTGGGATGTTCACTTCTAATTTCTTCTTCTTATGAAGCACTCCCTCACCATCGCATTCTGAGCAGACATTCTTTATTATCTCTCCCCTTCCCGAGCATTTCTTGCATGTGACTGATGATTGGAAAATGCCGAATGGAGTCCTTTGGGTCACTTTCTTTATCCCTTTGCCATTGCATTCATTGCACGTCTCAAAATCATCTCCGCCGCGCCCTTTGCATTCAGGGCATGTCTCTGGCTTCTCTAACTTTATCTCTTTCTTGACCCCCTTCGCTGCTTCATTTAGCGTTATCTCTATATCATATCGCATATCCCTGCCGCGCGATCTTCTTGAGCGGCCAGAATATCCTCCGCCGAAGAACATCTCGAACAGGTCTCCGAAGTCCATGTCTTCAAAGTCTGCTCCTGAAAAATTCCTTGAGAAGTCTTGATGATATCTCCTCTCGAAGTCTGAGCCGAATTGGTCATATTGCCTTCTTTTGGCATCATCGCCGAGTACAGATGCGGCCTCGTTTATCTCTTTGAATTTTTCTGCAGCACTAGAATCCTTATTCACGTCTGGATGATACTGCTTCGCCAACCTCTTGTAAGCTGACTTGATCTCCTCCTTAGAAGCATTCTTCTCCACGCCTAATATTTTATAGTAGTCCTTGTCAGCCATATCCACCTTGTGAATTATAAAACAATTATAAATTTAATTAAAATAAAAAAAATATTTTTATTTCTTGCCTTTCTTTTTAGGTTTGTCCTCTTCTTTCTCTGTGTATTCTGCATCGACGACGTTGTCATCTTTTGGGGCTTCAGTGCTTTCAGGTTGAGGATTCTCTGCTTGAGTCTTCGACACTTTCTCATACAGCTCGATGCTCAATTCCTGCACTTTCTTGTTGATGTGCTCCATCTTTGATTTTATCTCAGACACTTTCTTCTCTTCTAGGAGTTTCTTCAATTCATCGATCTCTTTCTTCACGCCTTCAATCTTTGAATCATCGACTTTCCCTTTCATGTCCTCGAACAACCTCTCTGATGTATACACTAATGCATCTGCCTGATTGATGACTTCTATCTCTTCCTTCTTCTTCTTGTCCTCTTCTGCATGCATCTCTGCCTCCTTCCTCATCTTCTCTATCTCTTCATCAGATAATTTTTGTGATGCAGTTATCCTTATTGATTGCTCCTTTCCAGTCCCGAGATCTTTTGCAGCCACATGGACTATTCCATTCGCGTCTATGTCGAATGACACTTCAATCTGCGGTATTCCACGAGGTGCAGGAGGTATACCTATCAAGTCAAAGCGACCAAGGCTCTTGTTGTCCAGTGCCATCGGCCTCTCTCCCTGCAATACGTGTATTGTCACTGCATTCTGCCCGTCTGCTGCAGTGCTGAATATCTGTGACTTCTTCGTCGGGATTGTGGTGTTTCTCTCTATCAATTTAGTCGACACCCCTCCTAATGTCTCTATGCCGAGGCTCAATGGGGTCACGTCAAGCAATAATACATCTTTCACTTCTCCGGCAAGGACTCCTCCCTGTATCGCTGCGCCTAATGCTACGCACTCCATAGGATCGACACCTCTCTCCACTTTCTTCCCTGTCACTTCCTCGACGAATTTCTGCACTATAGGCATCCTTGTCGGGCCGCCTACTAATATTATCTTCTCGATATCTTTCGTTGAGATCTTTGCATCAGAAAGTGCCTGCTCGACTGGATGCTTGCACCTCTTTATTATCGGCTCGATTATCTGCTCAAGCTTTGCCCTCGTCAGTTTCATGTTGAAATGTTTCGGGCCGTCCTGATTTGCCGTAATGTACGGAAGATTTATTTCCGTATCCATCACTGTCGATAATTCTATCTTTGCCTTCTCTGCAGCCTCTATCAATCTCTGCATCGCCACCTTATCTTTTGTCAAGTCGACTCCTTCTGTCTTCTTGAATTCCTTGACAAGATGATCCACTAATGCATTGTCCATGTCTGTTCCGCCTAATTGAGTGTCTCCGCTTGTAGACTTGACTTCAAAGACCCCTTCTTCGAATTCCATTATCGTCACGTCAAGCGTTCCGCCGCCTAAGTCGAACACTAGGACTTTGTGCGCATGTGTCTTGTCCAACCCATAGCTTAATGCTGCCGCTGTCGGCTCATTGATTATCCTTACGACTTCCAATCCTGCGATTGTCCCCGCATCTTTTGTCGCCTGCCTTTGATTGTCATCGAAATATGCAGGCACCGTTATGACTGCCTTGTCAACTTTCTCTCCTAAGAATGCTTCTGCATCACGCTTTATCTTCTGCAATATGTATGCAGATATCTGCTGCGGGGTGTACTCTTTTCCTATTATCTTATACTTGTGGCTCGTCCCCATCTTCCTCTTTGCTGCAGTTATAGTCGCTTCTGGATTGCTCACTGCCTGCCTCCTTGCAGGCTCTCCGACCAGTAATTCTCCTTGTTTCGTGAATGCGACAACGCTAGGGAATGCTTTCCCGTACATCGTCATCCCTTCTGCCGACGGAATGATTTTTGGTTTCCCGCCTTCTAGGACAGCTGCTGCGCTGTTCGATGTTCCTAAGTCAATACCTATGATTTTTCCCATAGTAATTACCTCCGTAATTTATTTTTATAATTATTTATCCAAAGTAACTTGGCACGTCGTGGCTTGCCGCATCTTCCTTCTTGGCCAATTTCTGAAGCGCTTGCTCTGCTTTCTTTATCGATGCAGGCAATTCTATATTCCCGTACTCAAGCTCATATCTTGATATTGCGTCATTCAACACTTTTGCGAATTGTTTTATCTGGAATGGCTCTATCAATATCACATTATGTTTCAAGACGAACGTCTTGCTTCCGTCCTGGTTCCGCATGTCGACCCTCGGACTTATGTTCTTGAAATCGAATGCGAATTGTGCAGGTCCGAATGTTATGCTCATCTCATTCGCAAAGAATGTATCTCCATCATTTATTGCAAAATTCAGTTTATTCATTTCTTCTTCAGCCATTTTATCATTTCTCCGCTAATTTCCTTAGCTCTTCCACTCTTTCATGTGTCAGGATCCTTTTTGCTCCCGACTCTATATGTACTGCCTCTAAAAACTTTATCAGCTTGTTTATGTTGAAATCATCTCTTTCCTCTATGCTTCCTAATGCCTCATACAGGTTGAAGTCTGTCGTCGTGAGATTGACCTCGTCGCCCCTGCACATTATCAGTGTGTCGATATGCTCTGATTTGTTCAGGAAGTATTTCAGTATCGCTTCTGACGTCAAGTAATATGTCTGTTTTGCATCAGGCATTTTTCCCCTCTTGTGCATCATCACTGGCCTGTCTATGTCTTGTTATCATCACTTTTGAATGCCTCAATACTGCCTCGTTCAGCATGTACCCTTTCTGGAATTCTTGCAATATCAGGTCCTCTTCTCCGTCTGTCTCTTTAACGAGCAACACTTCATGTTTGTATGGGTCGAATTTCTTGTCTTTTGTCTCTATCATCCGTAATCCCTGCTCTTTAAGTATCCCGAACAGTTGCGCGTATATCATCTCCAGTCCTTTCTTGAACTTGTTCATCTCTTCGCTTTCGCCATTGCTGTTCTTTATCGCTAACTCAAAGCTATCAAGCACCGGGAGCAGATTTTTTATCAATCCTGCATTCGCATTCTTTATCAATTGTATATTCTAGTTGTCCTGTCTTTTCTTGTAGTTCTC
>CAZQDS010000058.1:0-7260 GCA_964591655.1 uncultured Methanosarcinales archaeon | reverse complement strand
CCCTTGGATTTTTTAATGCAGCAATCCCTTGTATTCCAGAACCTGTCCCCATATCCAAGACTTTTCCGTGAGAATATCTCTTCACTTGCTCTTCAAGCATGTATGAATCTTCTTGAGGTTCATATGGGTGTTCTTTCATTGTAATTCACAACTCTTACATCAAAATTCAGGAGATATCTAGTCGCCATTATATCTGTCTCGAAACGATCACCATACTCTGAAAGCACTGCATTCTTGTAAATGATGCAGCTATGTCCATTCTTGACGGCGGAATTTACTGTGAATCTGACGCAAATATCCGCATTGCACCCTACAAAATGCAATCTCCTGTAAGACGAGACAATATCCTCAAGTTTTTTCCCCGTTATAACATCAGCATCTTCAAATCCGTCAGAGTGCCTCTTGACGAATATTTCATCTTGTCCCACCGGGCCCAACTCGGGGAGTATTGGTCCTTCGTATTGTAGTGTCAGAAACAATATCTTATATTTCTTTTCACGAAATTTATCTATTATTCTCTTTTGAACAGCCACTCTTTCTGCAACATATTTCGGGTCCTTTTGCCGCTGTAAATCCTTCTGCATGTCTACTACAATCAATGCATGGTTCATGGTCTTGGAAATCTTTTGTCTGCCTCTATTATGTATTCCTTCACCCTCTCGACTATAGAATTAAGATAGTACTTCTCGATCTTTTCGCTGAATAGATGTATAAGATTCGTGTTCTCGTTTATCCTGTAAGAATTCTTCACTTTCTCAACGATGAATATATCTCTAAGTCTCAATAGTTGTCTCCTTATGTTTGATGATGCTATGCCTTGCAATGGCAATCCATTGCTTCTCCTGAATTCAATGACTTCTGTCTCAATATCTTGAGAGCTTAATGGCTCTTTAGCCTTTAGAATGACATATAATATGTCGACAATAACATCCCTAGAATCTCCTGGTTGCAACAATCCGACGCTTAGACAGAGCTTCCTCACTAGATCCCTGTCTTTCGTGTTTTCCGGCTTCTCATACTTCCTTAATGTGATCTCCGCTAAAGCCGTATCAATAGCTACAATCTTGTTCAACCATATCCCCCCTCAATCGACAATAACTATACATGCATAATATCTAAACTTATATATAAATATTTTGAAAATGACAATTAATCATGAAAATTGATAGAAAGATTTAGGAAAGAATCCTTTGAAGTGATTATTGAAAAATTTTATTAATAGGCAATACTACACAATAATATGAAATTGATTTTGATTGGTCCTAGATCAGTAGGGAAAAGCAGTGTCGGTTCTTGTTTAGCTAAAAAACTTAATGTTAAATATTTTGATTTTGATGAATATGTAGATGAAAAAATTGGTGGTATTGACAAATATATTGAATCAACAGATGTTCGATCTTATAGGTTAGAGGAGAAAAAACTTTTATCTAAATTTTTGTCTTCTTTACCAAAAAATTGCGTGATCTCTGTTGGAGGCGGAACAATAGCTTCGCAATTTAAAGACATGAATAAAACAAACACTACAAAACTACGATCTGTAGGCACAATAATATATTTGTTTCCGACAAAAAATAGAAAAAAAGCTGCCGATATATTGTTTGCTCGTGAAAAAAAACGTAAAGGTGACAAAACCTATGCAGAAACTCTTAAATTATTAAAAATTAGGGCTCCTTTATATGAGGATATATGTGATATTAAAATTGAAGTTAATACTAAATCGCCATTTGTCATATCGAAGGATATCTTATTACAGTTAAAAAAATAACTTTTATTACTCTCTCTCAAATCCTATCTTGAATGTTTTCCCTTTTATCTTCTCTTCTGTAAAATTGTTTTTAGAATCAAACTTTCCGTAACTGACAGATTTCGCTCCGACCTTCTCTTTAATCGTTGAATCGAACTTAGATATGTCAATCTCTCCGTCGATGAAAAGAACAATGACGTCCTTCTTGTTCAATCCGGAATCCTTACGCAGCTGTTGCGTCCTCCTTATTACTTCTCTTGCGAACCCTTCTGACTCCAATTCTTTAGAGACGCGCTTATCCAAATAAACGGTTGCGCCATTCATCTCTGTGAGCACATATTCAGAAGGGCAAATCTTCTCGATAAGCACGTGATTTGTCGTTATCTCTAATCCTTCAACATTGAATGCCTTGTTCGATTTTACGTGTGCAGCGATTTCAGACGCGTTATTATTAATCAATTCAATCACGCGAGCGGTATTATTGCCGAAATCTTTTCCTAAACTCTTGAAGTTAGGTTTTATCTTCAGTTCCGCATCTACTGCTTCAATCTTTATGCTCTTCACATTAACTTGTTGCATTATCAATTCTTTCAAGTCTTCGACTGCTTTCTTCATTTCAGGATCGGATGTGTCTATTATGCATTCTGCTAAAGGCCATCTTACTCCCATATTAAGCTTGTCTCTCCCAGAGAGCATTGCTTGCATGACGTCTTGTATTATCTTCATGTCCTGTTCTATGTCTGAATTGATCCTTGATTCATCATATTTAGGCCAATCATGATCATGTATTGAATCCTTATCCAAGCCGAATTCCTTCACTTGCTTCAGATTAAAATATATTTTCTCTGTGATGAACGGGCATACGACAGAGAACATCTTCAACACTCCTAGATATACATTGAACATCGTGTATAATATCGCTTCCTTCTCCTCTTCTGTCCCAATGACTGATTTCTCTCTAATCAACTGTATGTAAGTCCTTGATAAATCCATGTAAAGCTCTTCTATCTTGTGCGTGACATTATCGAAATGATAATTATCCAGTGAATATGTCACATCCCTGATAGTTGAATGGAGCCTTGACATTATGTATTCTTCCTCTTTGGATAATTTTGGGTCATCAGCGATCTTCAAGTCATTATTGGATTGGAAATCCATAAGGAAATTATGCAAATTCCATAGTATCATCAAGTTCTTGTGCTTTAATTTTATCTCGTCCCATGAGAAACTCATGTCCTCGCCTGCAGTTATCTCAGTGACAAAATAACGGAGAGTGTCTGCACCATACTTGTCTGTTATCTCCCCGGGCGTTATTATGTTCCCAAGAGATTTAGACATCTTCTCACCTTCAATGTCTGTTATGAACCCATGCATGCACACATTCTTGAATGAAGGCTTATCGAAAGCAAGTGTCGATGCCACCATCAAAAGATTGAACCATCCCCTTATCTGGTCTTTGCCTTCAATGATGAAATCTGCAGGATAATATTTCTCGAACAATTCAGTATTCCTAGGGTAATCAAGACAGTTCCATGAAGTCGTTCCTGCATCAATCCACACGTCAAGCACATCTCCCTCTATGTCCATCGTGTGGCCACATTCACATTTAAGCTTCACAGAATCAATCCATGGCTTATGCAGGTTATTAGGCACCTTGCCATCGATGGATTTTTCTTTCAATTCTTCTATGGAGCCGATTACAGCATACTTGTTGCATCTATCATTTGAGCATTGCCATATGGGTACAGGAGTGCCCCAATATCTTTGCCTGGTTATTGAATTGTCTTTCAGATTCTTCAACCATGAATCAAATGCATTCTTTGCTGTTGCAGGATACCAATTGATGTCCTTATTGAATTCAATCATCCTATCTTTCAAGTCCTCTACCTTGAAGAACCATTGATCAGTAAGCCTGAATATTATCGGATTCTTGCATCTCCAACAATGCGCGTATTCATGCTCTACAAAATTTGTCTCAATCAATGAGCCTTTCTCTCTAAGGATGTCTATGAATAGGTTATCATTGTCTTTTGCCGTCATCCCAGCAAATCTCTTCATCTCTATAGGAAAGACGCCTAGCTCATCGATATTGTTGAATGCAGGGATATTATGTGCCTTACCAACTTCAAAATCTTCCGGGCCACATCCTGGAGCACAATGAACAAGCCCTGTTCCTGCTGATGTATCCACGAATTCTTCTGAAAGAATGACTGTGTGTACATTCTTATGGTTCTTCTTTAATTCCTTATAATTATCAACTATGTCATTGAACGGATGTTCATATTCTACACCTAGCAATTTCTCTCCCTTGAACTCTTCCATTATCTCAAAACTCTTTCCGGCAACGCCGCTTATGAATGCCGTCGATAATGCTGTAGAGACTATCCATGTCTCATACTTATTGCTCTTTTCATCGACTAAAACCTTTGCCCTTATGTAGTCTAGTTCCGGATTGACCATCACTGCAAGATTGAACGGGATGGTCCATGGAGTTGTCGTCCATATGATTAGGTATTCATTCTCTTTGTCCAAGACCTTGAACTTTACGAATATTGAGTTGTCTTCGACAGTCTTGTATTCCAGCTCATGCTTTGCCAATGCCGTCTCGCAGCTCTTGCACCAAGTCATGACCTTATTTCCCTTGTATAGCCTATTCTTTTCATGCGCTTTTTTTATCAGGAACCATTCCCCTTCCATGAAAGAATTATGTATAGGCATATACGCTTGATCATTATTAAGCCATACCCCTATCCTCCATAGGTCTTCACTCATCGTCGCTGCACCGCTTTCAGAGAATTTCTGGCATTCATGGACAAACTTTTCTACCCCGAACTCCACTATCTCTTTCTTTGTCTGCAGGTCAAATTTTTTCTGGACCTTATTCTCTGTTGGCAGTCCATGCATGTCATAACCGCCCCTGTCCCAGACATCAAAACCATTCATCCTCTTGAACCTTAAGACCATGTCCTTCAATGTATGGTTCCATGTCTGTCCTAGATGCAGTTTTCCAGAAGTATAAGGCGGCCCTTGCAAGAAATAAAATTTTTTCTTTCCATGATTCTTCTTCTTTATATTAGGATATGTCTGAGCATCTTCCCAATGCTTCAATATTTCAGGCTCTATCTCCTTGAAATCATACATTTTTCCCATCTATGTATGGACTAGAGGGGGATTTAAATAGTTTGTCAAAAATGGATTTTAACGCCCCTAAGGAGGCAAATTATATAATTTGTCTCATTATTTCAGGAACAGAAGAGTTTACAGTTTCTAATATGCCTATTTTATCGAATAATTCTTGTAATTCTGCATCGCTATTGGCTTCGATTTCTATTGAAGGTTTCCATTTCTTTATATCTTCAATAAAAATTCTATTCTCATCAAGAACATATTCCCATCCGATGCGTTCATATTCGAATCCCCGCTTGAATTCAGGAATCTCTTTTGTTATGAATGCGAAGGCTTCCTCCTCTGTATCAAACTCTTTTTTTAAGATTAAATTATCAATTTTGCCGGTTTCCTTGAACTCTGTCTGCTTTCTAACAAGAATAACTCTCTTTGTCGGCCAATCGCTCCTGATATTGATCCTTACTCTCACAAAGTCATCACTTAGATTATACTCTTCTTTTTTTGGAACAAAAATTATGTCTTTAAGGATATATTTACTTTTGAATTGGCTGCCCCAGGACTCTAATAAATTTTTCACTTTTTCGATATTAGAAATGACAGCTCTTCCTACAATCATATGGTTGTCATGTTCATTCAGTATAAAAAGTTAATGGGTTGTTTGTTTAAATTATCTTTCCTAGAGCCATATAATATTCAAAAAACATATAAATCCGGTCAATTAATACAATATATGGCGAGGTATAGGGAAGAGGCTGAAAAGGCTGCGAAGGCCGGGGAAACTAGGGTCGGTATCGAGACAATAGATAAGGCCTGTCCAATATGCAAGTCTGATGTGAAAGGCGATGACACATACTTATTTTATTGCAAGAAATGCAACATATTGTTCAGGAGGGAAGAGTTGTTTCTTGAGAATCCTGAGAGGCTTAGAGGGATTGTCGAGCATAAGATTCTTGAAAGATATGATCGTGACAAAGAGAAATTGAAGATTGAAGAAGAGCCGATAAAATTAAAGGCGATAAAACATCACAGGGAGAAACATGCCCATAAGACAGCTATTCATAAGACACGCCCACAGAAGGAACATCATGCGATCCATAATGAGAAGAGAGTCTATGTCGCAAGCAAATCATCAAATAAGCTGCATATATCAAATTGTCCATTCGCGAAAAACATAAAAAAATCAAATAAGGAACAATTCCATTCACTTGCAGATGCAAATAAAAAAAAGAAGTATAAACACTGTAGGTGCATAGAATAAAATATTATGGATGGGTGAGTTTATGACAAGACATAAAGAACAGAAAGTGGCAGTCTTCGTTGATGTGCAAAATTTGTATTATTCTGCAAAGAACCTGTATGGGAGGAAGGTGAATTTTGGCATGCTCCTGAAAAAGTCTGTAGAGGGAAGGAGGCTCATACGTGCTATCGCTTATGCAATAAAGGCAGATGTTACTGATGAGCAGAACTTCAGGGATGCATTGAACAATATAGGATACGAAGTGAAGACTAAGGATTTGCAAGTGTTTTATGGCGGTCATAAGAAAGGGGATTGGGATGTCGGGATTGCCATGGACACTATAAGGATGGCGCCGAAAGTCGACACGATAATACTTGTTTCTGGTGATGGTGATTTTGCTGATTTAGTAGTGTATCTAAAAGGGATGGGCTGCAGGGTTGAAGTCGCAGGATTTGAAAAAACGACGAGCTCAAGACTATTAGATGTGGTGGACTATTATATGCCATTAGACAAGAAATACCTGTTGTAAGAGGCGCAATGTTCGTCAATAATATCGATCCAGTACTATTGAATCTTGGCCCTTTAGAGATACGTTATTATGGGTTGATATACGCTTTAGGGTTTGTCATAGGATACTTATTCTTGAGGCATAGGATAAAACAGAAGAGGCTTAAATTAAGTCATGATGCTCTTGATAATTATTTCATGTGGTTGATTGTCGGGGTGGTTATCGGAGCAAGGTTGTTTGAGATAATATTTTTCAGCTGGCCATACTATTCCATGCACCCTGCAGAGATGTTGATGATATGGAATGGCGGGTTAAGCTTCCATGGAGGGCTTGCCGGGGCAGCATTAGTGACTTATATATTCTGCAAGAAACATAAATTGCACTTCTATGATATTGCAGACTCTCTTGTCATACCGACAGCATTAGCGCTTGCTCTTGGGAGGATAGCAAATTTCATCAATTCAGAGCATTATGGGATGATTGCTGATGCAGTAAAGACGCCATGGTGTGTCGTCTATAAGAGTGTAGATGAATTCTGCAGGCATCCGAGCCAATTATACGAGAGCATAACAAATTTTATTACATTCGGGGCATTATTGCTGTATGATAATTATTCTGAAAAGAAAGGCACATACAAGAAAGGAA
>CAZQDS010000057.1:0-7275 GCA_964591655.1 uncultured Methanosarcinales archaeon | reverse complement strand
AACCTTCTCTACACTCGAGTCCAATAGCTTCTGATGACACTCTCCTGAAAAGACAGGATGAGTAGCACAAATAAAGACCTTATTTGCTTCTTTGCTTATAGCATTCGCAGCCTTCACGATACTATTGCCCGTATCTATTATATCATCAAGTATTATCGCATTCTTGCCCTTGACATCACCTATTATGTTCATCACTTCAGCATCATTATGAACCGTCCTCCTCTTATCAATTATTGCAATAGGGCAATCAAGCCTCTTAGCAAGCATCCTTGCACGCTTTACGGCCCCAGCATCAGGCGAAACTATAACTAAATCAGAAAGATCCATCTCAGATATGGTCTTAGCGAACAATGGTATTGCAGACACTTCATCAACAGGGATCTCAAAGAATCCTTGTATTTGGGAGACATGCAAATCCACAGCCAATATCCTGCTCGCACCAGCCTTAGTGATTATATCGGCGACAAGCTTAGCAGTTATCGGCTCTCTCGCCTCAGACTTCCTGTCCTGCCTTGCATACGCATAATAAGGGATGACGACAGTTATCCTCCCGGCAGAAGCCCTCTTAGCTGCATCAATCATTATCAATAATTCCATCAATGACTCATTGACTGGCTTGGCAAGACTCTGTATTATGAAAACATCATCACCCCTGATGTTCTGCTCTATCTTGACATAAGTCTCTCCATCCATGAAATGCTTAATCTTGCGCTTAGTCAATTCAACACCTAAATGCAGCGCAATATCTGAGGAAAGCGCATCATTATGTGTTCCTGCTAACAGTTTAAGGTTCATTCGAATAATGCCTGATCCGCATTGATTATCTCAGGCCCCCCGCTTAAATCTCCAATTATCATACCTTTGCTATTGCATAATATCCCTGAACCGACAAATGGCGTACCCATATTTACGGTTCCAGTATTTATCTCAAGCTTGAACACCTTCTTCAAGATTTTTGCCTCACTCTCAAGTATGTCATGATGACATAATATGCCATTCTTGTTCAATACAGCCAAGCTACCTAAAGTATTATGATTAGCAATCTTTGCCTGCACCACATCAAGACCTAGAGCATCGCTTATCTGCTTAGATTCCCTAGCACCATATTCATTGCTTATCAATGCTGCCTTATCATTGATTATCATATTGTTGCCTAGACAAGTATATTTAGTGTCAATCACTTTGTATTTTATCTTATGCTTATCAAGGATCTCTAGCTCTTGAGGAAAAGTTATACTAGGCACTAACAGGACTTTATTGTTCCCATTCAAGAAGACACCAAGCAAAGATGTGCCTGCAATAGTCATAGTTATCAGTTTCACATTGAGCACTTCCTCAATCTTCTTATGCAACTTCTCAGGCACCTCTCTCCCTATAAGGCAATATTTATCATTAGCATAACCATAAAGCCCTACATTAGGATTGCCATTGAAATTAGCAATAAGCACATGCTCTCGTTTCATGGTCGAAGAAAATAATGGCATTTTATAAAGTTTGCTCACGATTATATGATTAACAAAGAATTATTGCGCGTCACGGCTTGCAAGCTTCACATGTATCTTGTCAAAATGCGTCTCCTGCTCCAAGTCTATCTTCCTCTGCGTGTCAAGATGGAGCAATGGCACGAAAGTCAACACCTTATCCTTCTTTGAATCACTCACGACAAGGTCATCGAACGTCAATAGCTTGTCCTTGTTCTTCTTAGTATTATAATGAGTCTCGACTCTCGCATACACTGTAGACATCGCCTTCCCAAGATCAAACTTATGCTCAGGGATCTTCACGTCAATCTTCTTAGGATTCACAGCATAACGCTTCCTCTTCGATTCGACCTCTAATGCCTTCTCTAAAGCATTGACCAAGTCATACACAGAGACTTTTCTCTTCCTAGGCTGTGGAGTCCTAGGGTAAATGGTAGGCTTGCCTGACGCATCATAAGCAGGCCTAGAGTCGTCCAAAGGCATGTTCTCTTCAGGATTATTCATCATATTGTCAAATCTTGCAATATCCTGCTCAATGAGAATATCAGATTTCATCTTCAACAAAATAGCTGATGCCAACACCATCTTTCCAGATATCCTGAAATCAAGCTCCTTCAATTTCGTCAGCATCTCAAGGAATTTCTGAGAAAGTATAGAAACATCAATATCCCACGGGTCCATGTGCTCCTCATCAATAAGCTTAAAGATGAGGTCCTTCCAGCTTAATTCATCCTCGACAAACAACAAGTTGAATATCCTAGAATTAGCGGCTTCAACAGCCTCTTTCTTCCTCTGCCGCTCAGCAGCCAACGTCTTCTTTTCTGACTCACTCAACTTCTTTGCCATTATGCTATCCCTCAAAGAAATAGTATATAAATATTATGATTGCGGATATATCATAAAAAAAATTCTAAAAAAATTTTACTTCCTTGCGTTTCTCTTTCTCTTCTCTTTCTTTATTCTCTTACGCTGCCACTTCCATCGCATCTGCTTCTTCTTCTTCCAACGTCTTGAACTTCTCTTCAACTTGTTCTTCACACAATCGCGTTGTGCTACATAACCTCCGATATCTTCTCGGTGTAATATTCCGGTTTATTAATGTTTTCGTTTTCATTCAGATTATTTAGTTTTATTCTCTTGCTGCCTCCTCCCCCTATTGACATGAATACGCCTGGATAAGCATTATCTAATGCCTTGAAAGGTGATGCATTGAAGCCTATGTTCTTGTTTGACATAATTCCAGAAAATCCCATATTCCAGAACAAAGAACATGAGGCATATTCAGGTATTTCTTCTATTGACAACCCAAGGTATCTATCAAATAACCAGCGTATTGCTTCACCGGCTGTTTCTTTAGGATTAACTGCCCATGCTTTTCGGTTTCCCTTTAGCGACCATGGTTTTATCTGCAGAGGAAACAGACTAGAAAACAATGAATATGTGCTCCCGTCATATTTGGCTAAAATACCTCGCAAACCAGCGTCGCATATGGCTTCTTTGGTCGAAAAAACCTTGAAATTTGTATCAAATAACTCTTCAGTCGTCATAAGCTCAATATTTCCTACACCAGTAGATATCATATATTCAGTTATGGCATATTTCCTGTTTTTTTCTTCATTATAGAATCTAAAAGGGGCTGATTTCATTTGCCAAGGTTTCAAATCTGGAAAAACAGATTTCAACGCAAGATACGGCGAATCATTGAACACTTTTTGAAGCATCCCGGATAATCCGTCTTTTTCGAAATCCGAGGTGGTTATTTTTTTACAATCTTCAGCATCATGCAAATCGTTCTTGTTGATAAACCACTTAACAGCATCAACAGCATGGTCATAACCAGTATTTCCAGACCAGTATCTAGTGCCCGCACGACTAAAATTCCACGGAACAAAACCTTCGAATGAATCCATCACTGCTTTCACTGGACTGCCGTCATAAAAAACATATAACAGCCGTCCTAAACCATGCTTCTTGAAAAAAGCATAATCGACTTTCTCTGGTATCTCTTTTGTGGTTAGGCCTGATAACTCTTCGATACAATATCTGATAATATTTCTGACGATTTCTCTGGGCCTTTTTTCTTTTTTAATTCCCTCAACATAATAAAAGTTATATTTATCCTTGAGTGTTTCAACAATATTTACTTCAAAATCATGATTGTCCAACCTGCCAATTGTATCTCCTATGGTAAGATCATCATAAGATGAAATTTTTTTATTCAGAGAAACAAACCCTCCCTCCGGTCTCCTTTTTTTAGCATTATTACGAACTATTGTTTCAAGATATGCATTTTTTATACTGGTAAGAACATAAGCTTCACTATGCTCTGGCATAAGCTCCCATGCTTTGATATGCCCAATCTGTATCAGATCTTTTAAATCATCAGGATCTCGCGCATAACGTCTTGCAATAAACCTTATTTTTCTTTCTAGAGCATTCATAATTCATTGAGAATAGCAATCCTTTAATAAAATTTATCAAAATAATAAAATGCTCCGGACGATAACAGAACTTGCGTTCTGAAACCGCCCGTCACATCTTCGAATGCTCCGGCCGGGATTTGAACCCGGGTCATCGGATGTTTTTGGCGCGAGGCAAAAAACCTCAGAAACCGCAGTTTCTCGCCGCGAAAATCCGAGATGATTGGCCGGACTACACCACCGGAGCGAATGAGCCCGCCGAGACTTTCTCACTGGCGTTCGGAGCATTGTCGCTCGAGCGCCAATATTTGAACTCGGGACCACTGGCTTGCTTAGGTTCATCCAACAATGGATGATGGTCATATAAGACCAGCACTCTAACCAGGCTGAGCTACGGGCTCAATGCGATCTGCGGGAATCGAACCCGCGACACAGCCTCATTGCATTATGTGATGCATAATTTGGCAAGGCCGTATTATACCATTTAACTAAGATCGCGATACACTGGGCCCAGCCAGATTCGAACTGGCGACCTTCTCCGTGTAAGGGAGACGCAACAAAATATGATTTTGTGCGCAAGAAATGCAATGGGCCCAGCCAGACTTCCGCACTGCGTGCGAAGCATTGCCTCGCAGCAATATTCGAACTGGCGACCTTCTCCGTGTAAGGGAGACGTCATAGCCGCTAGACTATGAGCCCCCGGATTGCATTTCTTTGCGTCATAGCCGCTAGACTATGAGCCCATTTTATAAATTTGATTCTCATCGAAAAATTATTTGCTTTAAAAAAGTATTGTTTTTAAATTGTGGCGCAGCGCTTATTCGAATTTTTTTATATAGAATTCAATATTTGACAGAAATGTATCAGGATTTTTTTTGTATTCTCTCTTAAATTCTTCTTTACTGAACCATTTTATCTCAGCTATCTCAATTTTATTAATTTTAAATTTTATTGTAGATTTGACCTTTGCAGTGTACCATTGACCAAAATAGTGCCATTTTGTTTTTCTTTCTAATTTAATAGATTTCTTAGGAGATATTTTGACCCCCAATTCTTCGAATATCTCTTTTTTAATATTTTTGTAATATGTTTCTCCTTTCTCGACGGTCCCTGCAACGGCAGGGCCCCACTTTCCCGGGTCGTGTTTTTTTGTCAACGCCCTCTTTGCAAGCAGAAATTCCCCTTTTTCATTAGTTAACCATAAGGCGCTAACGCGATAAATATCATCAGGACTCATCTTCTTTCTATCTTTATAGCCGATTATCTTATCTCTCGAATTAACAATTGGAATAATCATTAAATCATTAGAATCGATTGTTTTTATAAATTTTTACAATGCACTTCTTATTGCATCAATGTGCTTTGCGACTTCTTCGCCTTTCTTTGTCAATTTAAGGATTTTCAATCTTCCCGTCTTTTCAAAATTGACCAATCCGGCATCTTCCATCTCTTGAAGGATCTTTACGACATGAGAATATGTGCAATCGACAGTCTTTGCAAGTGTGGAGCCATATACTTCTGTATTAGAATTCAGCAGATTGACAAGCATCATTGCTGGTTTCTCTCTTAGGAATACATCAAATATTTTTTTGTTCTTGACCATTTTCCCCACGACAGTATATACTGTAAAAATTATGTTCAAAACATATTATTTGAACCTATATGTTGAAAATCATCTGTTATTTATATATTTTTTGGAATTAAACAAAACAACAAACAACCGAGTATCACACACCCAAATTGTTATTGAACTTTTCAATTTAAATAGTTGCTGATTTATCATATCGACTAAAGATTTATTTTTAGCAGAATTCTTCGACGAGAAAACTCATAAAAAAACGGGGATGCGGGGAATTGAACCCCGGTCACAGGTTCCGCAAACCCGTATACTATCCACTATACTACACCCCCAAAAATGACTTGATAAGAAAGACAATCAACGCAGGAATCAAGAAATACACATAAACAAGTACATTACTCAAAAATTTTTTATGATAATTCAAGCCCGCCATTATCATCAGGTTGATGAATAAGACTACAGAAAACAAGAATGTCTCCTTGACAAGAAATATCAATGCCCCAGAGATGAAAAGCACCGCACTCTGTGCGATCCTAGTATGATAAAAATAGAGTATAAAACCGGAGACTAAGAAGACAACCAATGATATTACGATGTTGAAGTATGCAGCAATCCCGAATGCCGCGGCGGCAGTGGACACATAAGCGTATTGCAGAGGGACATTCAATTCCTTAAGCTCTTCATGTGCGCTCTTGCTGACAAAATATCCGAAAACGATCCCTAAGAACATGACTATCAATAGGTAAACTTCATTCATGAACATCCAGGTATCGATAGAATTTAAAAATGTTTAGAGAAAATCATTCATGAAACGACTTGACCGCATGGGATGTCATTGATTGTCAAGTTTCCATTCCCGAATCCATTCTTCAAACCGGAGCTCGTGTTTATCGCGACAAGATTCCCATATTGGTCGATCATATAGATGCAGAAATCCCCTTTGATGCCAAACTTAGTCTTCACATCATCATAATTTTCTGTATATAATGTCTCTAACTTGTTCTTATCCACCAATCCTCCCTCAATGATTGCCAACGAACTGTTGACGCCAGATGATGAATCTAACGCGCCAGAGAGGGTAGTCGCTTCAACCTGCACATCTCCTATAGTCGTCTTCTTGTTATTCGACAATAATGTGTAGAATATCCCGACAATTAACATGAATATCACAAATGCTAGAATTATATCTAACGACCATGACTGGCCTTGCCCTCTTTTTTCCATCATCAAATACACCTAATAAAACTAATATAAAAACTTTACTAAAATTGAAAGAAAATATTTAAAACAGAAAATATGAGAAAATTTAAAAAACTATCTAAAAAAAAGGGAACATTTATAAATGATGGGCGCATATCTTTAAAAAATTAACTATATTTTAGCAAAAGTTGGGGGACAGTACAGTACGATTAATGATTAAAACTTATTGCTAGGAGGCTAAAATGTACGTAAAGAAATGCCCAGAATGTGGCGGCACTAATCTAGCTTGGAATAAAGATAAAGGAGAGATTTCTTGCAGGGACTGCGGTCTCGTCGTAGAAGAGAAGATGGTTGACTTCGACCAGGAATGGAGAGAGGTCGATAGCGAAGCTGCTGCAAGGAAGAGAAGGACAGGCGCTCCGATGTCATACACTCAATTCGATCAAGGATTAGGGACTGACGTCGGAAGGAAAGCTGACCTATACCAACTTGATGAAGCAGGAAAGAATAAATTCTTCAGGCTAAGGAAATGGCAGAACAGGATAAGCACTGCAATCGAAAGGAACTTAAAATTAGCGTTAGCAGAATTGAAGAG